>JAYSYV010001193.1:0-1067 GCA_043727245.1 Chloroflexota bacterium
AAAATGCATCCAGTAAACCCAATATGATTAAGAGGATTACCGTTCCAACAAACAGATACGTCGGGGCGCTGAACAAGGCTCCGCTCTCCCGGATCCCGCGCAGGTTGCCTACTGTTAAAAGCACTACAAAAGCTAGGCACATAGGTACAAGATAAGGCTGCAGGGCCGGTATGGCGGATATAACGGCTGCTCCACCGGCGGAAACACTTACCGCTACGGTCAGGATATAACCTATCATTAACGAAGTAGCGGCAATTAGTCCGAAAGTAACCCCCAGGTTATCTTTAGCAACAATATAAGACCCGCCGCCTTTCGGATAGGCAAAAATGGTCTGGCGATAACTGCTGCCCACCACCACCAGCAACAGAGTGATGGCGATGGCAATCGGAATACTGATTCCTACAGCTCCGCTTCCGGCCAGCACCAGTACGATTAAAATCTGCTCGGTAGCGTAGGCAACGGAACTGAGCGCGTCCGAAGAATAGATGGCAAGGGCTTTGGTCTTGGTCAATCTTTCGTGGATCGAGTGGGCGGTGGGAATGGGTTTACCAATCAGGATTCGCTTCATCTTCTGGTACATCTTGCCCATGCCGGTCCCAGGGGTTGAGGAGTCTATCTTGACATAAAGGTCGCGCCCTTCCCAGACCTGATTAGGCGCGATAGAAGGTCGGGTCAGGCGGATATAGCGGTCGCCAGGTCGACGGCCTTTAAGCTTCTTTTCCTGGAAACCTTTTCCATTAAGGTTTTCTTCAGAAGATTTTCCCAACAAGTTACCGTTTGGGAACTTTTCGGTTAGAACTTCGGGGGAGTTGTCCACTGCTGCCGGTTCCAGGGTAGGTTCCTGGCTCTTATTGCCGTTACCGGCCACTTTAAAACTCTGCCGTTTAATACCGCCAATTTTTGTTTGGTCCGGGCTAACTGGCTCTAACTTTTGTTCCGGGTTATCCATAATGGTTGTCTCTCACCACCCTAGCAGCCTGTCGGAGTAATCGAAATGACTACCACTTAAAGACAAAGCGTCTCAATTTAGAACTACAGGTAGTACCCTTTCGGCCAAAATAAGGCTC
>JAYSYV010001194.1:0-10971 GCA_043727245.1 Chloroflexota bacterium
TTAACCCTGGTCCTACAGCCTCATCCCGACTTACCGGAGGCTATTTGCGCCAGTGACGGCACTATCGCCGTCCGAATGCCCGGCCACGTTCTGACGCTGGCCCTGCTCCGGGAAGTGGGTATGCCCCTGGCAACCACCAGCGCCAACCGCAGCGGACGGCATAGCCCGCTGGATGCCCAACAGGCAATGATTAACTTGAACGGGCGCATCGAACTGATTCTTGATGCCGGTCCCTGCCCCGGTGGGATTGACTCGACGGTAGTGGACGCTACTGGCGATATTATCCGGGTCTTGCGGGAAACGGCCATCACGGCCCGGCAGATTAAAGAGGCTTTGAAATAAAACATGCGTGTTGACCGAATTATTGTACTTGCTATCCTAATAGCCCTGACCCAGGGCTTCTTGCTGGTAATTGACCCTACCAGCGGCCCATTCTCCCGGTTAGTGTCTCAGGATTACCAGTTCCCACTGACTGTCGTCTTATTAACGGCCCTGGTAGCGATTACCTCCGGTATTGCCGATGCTACTGTCCGCTCTCATCCCCAGATTTATTTGCTCAAATTGCCAGTAGTGCGAATACGCGGCAACAAATTCGAGTTCGCGCCCTTTTCCTGGATTTTACCCTCGCTGCTGGTAGTAGGCACTTACCTTTTCTTGCGGCTGTTCGATAGCCCGCCGGTCCAGGTAGTCGGGACCATTATTTCGTCTTTCGTCCTGCTGGTGGTAATTATTGCCCAGTATTATACGGTCGGGCGACAGGAACGACTGTACGGTTGGGCCAATATCGGCCTGAACCTGGCGACCTATATCGCCGGATTCCTGATCTTCAGTGCGATTTATGTAAACAAGTGGCGGGCTTTGATAAGTGCGCCGCTAGTCGGGCTGGTGACATTCCTGCTGACCTACGAAATTCTGCGTCAATCCAAAGCCTCGAACAACCGCCTGCTGATTTACTCACTGGTGGGAGCCTTAATCCTGGCTGAAGTGACCTGGGCGCTCAATTACTGGCTGCTGCCGGTGTTGATCGGCGGGGTGATGCTGCTGCTGATTTTCTATGTGGTCGTCGGCATCTTGCAGGCATACCTGACTAATAACCTCAACCGGGCGGTCCTGCGTGAATACCTGATAGTTTCGCTGGTCAGCCTGGTTTTGATTGTTTTCTCAATTATAAGTAATCCGCAAATTACCAGCTAGGCTGGGCGGAAAGATTGGAAACCAATGGACGAAGAAGAAAATATTCCTGGTGATCACGTAACCTACAGCCTGATGACGCGTCTGGAGCAACTGGAAAGTCTGCGCGAAGACCTGCAAGACTCAGGTTTCGCCTCACTGGCTAAAGTAGAGGCAGCCCTGGCCCTGACCGTACCGGGGAATAGCCCCGAAATAGAGGAGAAACGGACCTGGCTGACCTCCATGCGGGCGGATTTGCTGGAACTGGGGCTGGCTGACCTGGCTGGAGTGGAAACCGAAATAGACCAAATCAACGGGCAGCTTGATGCCAGTGACGACGATTTCTAAAGCCTGGATTTTTGATCTGACTAGCGGTTACTCGACACCAACAGTTTCACCAAGGTAGGTCCGCCGGACATTTTCGTTTGACAGCAAGCTCTGACCTTTATCTTCCAGCACGATTGAACCGGTCTGCAAGACGTAGCCCCGGTTGGCAATACTGAGAGCAACCAGCGCGTTCTGTTCCACCAGCAGAATAGTAGTTCCGGCCTTATTAATGTCTATAATAATCTGAAAAATAGTTTCAACCAACAAAGGCGAAAGGCCCATACTGGGTTCATCCAGCAGCAGGACTTTAGGCCGCGCCATCAGCGCCCGGCCCATTGCCAACATTTGTTGTTCACCACCGGACATTGTACCGGCCCGCTGCTTAATCCGCTCTTTGAGGCGGGGAAAGAGCGTGAAAACATTTTCCATATCGGCGGCAATTTCAGGCTTGTCTTTGCGTAAAAAAGCTCCCATTTCAAGGTTTTCAAGCACACTCATCCGGGGGAAAATCTGGCGGCCTTCCGGCGAGTGAGAAATGCCTTTGGACACAATCAATTCTGGAGGTATCCCATTAATCTTTTCCCCATTCAGAAAGATTGTGCCGGTACGCGGGCGAATCAGGCCGGAGATAGTTTTGAGTGTCGTAGTCTTTCCGGCCCCGTTCGAGCCAATCAGGGTGACAATTTCACCCGGATAAACGCTCAGGCTGATATTGCGTAAAGCCTGGATATTGCCATAAAACGACGATACTTTGTCTAATACCAGCACCGCCTCACTGTTTGGTTTGGCCTGGCTGGGGTCATTTACTTGATTGGCTGTAGTCATAGATTAATTTTCCCCTTATCCTCGGCTACAGTTTTAGCATATTCCTTACCCAGGTAAGCCTCGATTACTTCAGAGTTGGCCCGGATGTCGGCTGGCTGACCTTCGGCAATTTTGCGGCCAAAGTTGAGAACTGTGATACGGTCACTGACTTCCATAACTACCTTCATATCGTGTTCAATCAGCAATACTGTAAGACTAAGGTCGGTTCGTAAGCGGTCTACCAGGCGGGTTAAGCTGGTACTTTCGTTAGGATTCATACCGGCAGTAGGCTCATCCAGCAGCAAAAGCTTGGGGTCGGTTCCCAAAGCTCTGGCAATTTCCAGGCGGCGCTGATCGCCATAAGGCAAATTCTTGGCAAATTCATCGCCTTTACCAGCCAGCCCCACAAAGCCCAATAAATCAAGACCCTTTTTACGAGCCATCTTTTCTTCCACGACTACTCGCGGTGGGCGAAAAACGGCCCCAAACAGCCCGGTACGCAGGCGAGAATGTTCGCCCACCATTACATTTTCGAGGGCGGTCATGTTGGAGAACAAGCGGATATTCTGGAAAGTCCGGGCGATACCGCGTTGGGTCACTTCGTGAGGTTTAAGCTGACCTAACGGCTGACCATCAAACGTAATTGCGCCGGTACTGGGAGCATAAATCCCCGTTATCAGGTTGAAGAAAGTGGTTTTGCCCGCGCCATTTGGCCCAATCAGGCTGATAATACTCTTGCGAGGGATATAAAAATCCACTTTCTGGACTGCCACAATGCCCCCGAAAGTCTTGGAAATATCTTTTGCCTCAAGCAGGTTATCGTTCATTTTAACCTTTGTCCTGGTTTATCAAGGGCTAAACCCTGGTATCTTTGTCGTCTTTATTGCCATCGCCAGTTTCTTCCGTAATGGAAGGATTGTAATTTAAAGATTGGCCTGCTTCGGTATCCGACAGAGCATCGGTCGAAGCAGAAATGAATGGCAATGGGTCATCGGGGGAAGCCACATGAAGCTCCATTTTACGGCGGCTATTCGGAAATAAACCTTCTGGTTTAATAAGCATCATAACCACCAGGATAATCCCAAATATCAACAATCTTGAGTTCGAGCCTACATTGGTAAGTATATCTTTGATAGGATTGGGCTCTGATACGAGAGTGCCGTTAATCACGTTGGAATTAAGTTTAATGCTGTCAGCGAAATGCCGGACCTGTTCGGTGAAGAAGGGAATGATGTAGCGGTCACTCATCGAAAGGACCACGGCCCCGGCGATTACACCCCATAAATTGCCCATGCCTCCGAGGATAATCATAGCCAGGATTAAGACCGAGACATCGAACTTGAACTGGGAGGGGTTGGCCGAGCCAAGGCTGTTAGCGAAAATAGCCCCGGAAAATCCGGCGAAAGAAGCTCCCAGGCTGAAAGCCAGCAGTTTGGTCTTTACCAGATTTATGCCCATAGCCGCTGCCGCGATTTCATCCTCGCGCATAGCCATCCAGGCCCGGCCAATCCGGGAGTTTACCAGGCGGCGAACCATGAAGATGGAGAAGAAAACCACCAGCAAAGTAACTAGATACCAGCCTTCCAGGCTGGAAGCGTTAAATTGATAACCAAAGAAGTTAGGCTGTTCCAGGCCCGATAAACCCGTATCACCGCCGGTAACAGCGGTAAGGTTGTTGATGGTGATAGGCACAATTTCGCCGAAACCCAGGGTAACAATCGCCAGGTAGTCACCGCGCAGACCAAGAGTTGGCGCTCCAAGCAAAATGCCAAACAAAGCCGCCATCAAAAAACTAAGGGGTAGGGCTACCCAGAAATTCGTAAAAATAGAAAGGAAACTATTGGAATGCAAAGCATCGTACACGGGGCTTCCACGGGCCGTCAGGAAGCCCATGGTATAGGCTCCAATGGCGAAGAAGGCAGCATAACCGAGGTCCAACAAACCGGCGTAGCCTACTACAATGTTGAGGCCGAGTGCGAGCAGCACAAAGAGTAAAGTGCTGTTGACCGCCGAAGCGGTTGAACTGAAAGTGGTCGGGCCGAAAATCTCAAAGAAAGGTCTGCTGATAAAAGGCAGGGCAATAAGAATGACCGCTAAAACTCCCCACAGGATAAATTTATTACGCTGCTGGCTAACCCGATTAAAAGTGCCGGGGCCTTTAGGATTAGGAGTTTTTACAGTTGAAGCAGGGTTCATGGCCATGATTTAAACTTTCTCTTGCACATTTTCACCTAAAATTCCGGTTGGCCGGAAAACCATAACCAACACCAGAACTCCAAAGACTGCTACGGGAGCCCAGATTGACAAATCGAGGTAACTGGCAGTAAGTCCAAAGAAACTGGATTGGCTTAGAGAATAGATCAGACCGATAAACAATCCGCCCAGTACCGCCCCGTTTACATTACCAATACCGCCCAAAACTGCTGCTGTAAAGGCAAAAAGACCATTCTGGAAACCCAGATCATAACGGACCGTTCCCTGGACCTGGTACACGCCATAAATTACTCCAGCCGCGCCAGCCAGGGCACCGCCAACAATAAAAGCAAAGCTGATGGTTCTTTCGATACTAATACCCATCAAAGCAGCCGCTTCGCGGTTCTGAGCGACAGCCCGCATAGCTTTACCGATTTTAGTCCGGTTAATCAGGTAGCTCAACCCGATCAATAATATACCCACCCCGACTACAACCAGCAAACCGGTAACGGGGATAGTGATTAACGAGTCCTGGTTTCCTAGAACATCGCTTATCAGGTCGGTATTGGCGACGCGAGTGGTGTTTGGGAAAAGCACCGGATAACCTTTGGGAGCCGAACTAATCAGGTATAAGCCAATATTTTGCAGAATAAAGGAAACCCCGATGGCGGAAATCAATGGGGCCAGGCGCGGGGCATTCCGCAACCTTTTATAAGCGATCCGGTTGATCAGGTAATTTAGCAGAGCACAGAAAGTCATGGAGATTAGAAGGGCCACAATAATAGCTAGCAGAACCATTACAATCGAGGTATCAGCTTTGACCGGGCGGCCGGATTGAGCCCCTAGCATAGTGGTGATGACCGAAAATCCCACCAGTGAACCCATCATAAAAACATCGCCATGGGCGAAGTTGATCAACTCTACAATACCGTAAACGAGGGTATAGCCAAGGGCGATGAGGGCAAACAATGCACCACTCAGTAACCCGTTAATTATAACGCTGATTACACTATCGTAACGAAGCTCGGACGGTTTGGCGGTTTTAAAGAGGGCCAGGCTTATCAATGGCATCAGTATAGCCAGGATTATGGCCCCAACCAGGATTACCTGGGACCTGATCCGCACGAAATTATCTCTTTGCAAGGCCCGAGTAGAAATATCCACTCCCTTGACAACCGGTACAAAAAAGGCCGCTACTAATAAAGCCGGACTTACTAGCAACAATATGATAGCCAACAAAATATTTATGACTACTCCCGGCAAGTTGCCGGGCCATAAGGCATTGAGGGGTTGGATCTGATTTATAACCAGGTAAAGAATTGCCACTACCGGAGCAATATAATAGGCTAATGTCTTTAAGCCATTGACCTGGTAACCCTTTTGCAGCAATAGGTAAATGCCGTATGCTCCTGCACCAAGCCACAGGACTAAGAGAACAAGCTGAACTGGTAAGCTGTCCATTTATCTACAATTCCTTTTACTTTTATTCTTAGCAGTGAGCAAAAACTAGGCGAGCATTATTTAAAACTAACGGGAAGTTCCAGCAATACTTGGTAAAGCTGCATACTAATTTGTTTAATCAAGGAAAGTAAGGGCCAAACCCATCGGTCTGGCCCTTAACTTTAGAACTGATTAAACAGCAGGTTTAACCCCGGTCAGGAAGACGAACTTGCCGTCTTTGATCTGATCAACTTTGTAGGTAGTCAGAGTGGTGTCACCGTTGGCGGTAAAGCCCCAGTTTCCCAACACACCGTCAAAGCTTTTGGTATTTTGCAGGGCCGAAATAATCGCCTTGCGATCCTTAACACCAGCAGTCTTGATAGCGTTCAGTGCGACGTTCATGGACTCGTAACCATAGATAGTGTACTGCTCGACGTTACCGTACTTGGCCTGATACCTCTTGATGAAGTCCTGGCCTTTAGCAGGCATCTGCTCGGTCGGGACACCGGCGCCGGTTACGTAAACACCTTCGGCAGCAGCCCCAGCGGCATCAATGAAGGCTTGTTCAAAGATACCATCAGCGCCCATCAGCGTTTTGGTGATACCAGCAGCGCGAATGTCGGCAAAGAGTTTACCGGCGTTCTGCTGGGTAATACCGGCAAAGTAGATCGCGTCTGGGTTAGCCGATTTGACCTGAGCCGCTACCGACTTGTAGTCAGATTCCTTGCCGTTGATAGCCAGGCGCTGGCCGCAGTCAAGAGTAGCTTTTTTGCAGTAAAACTGGACAGCATCGGCCAGACCGGCCCCGTACGACTGTGAGTCATCAATCACAAAGATTTTCTTCGCGTTGAGGGTCTTAAGGAATTCAATCGCAGCGGCACCCTGGACATCGTCGGCGGTAACTACACGGAAGTAGTTGCGGGTTCCGGTCGGATAGAAGACACCCGGTTCGCCGGGTTTGGTAATACCTTCAACGGCGCGGGTAAGGCCGGTGTTGGTATTGGCCGGGCTGACCATCGCCAGGTTAGCCTGGTTCAGGATCGGGATGGAAACAGCAGCCGCGCCGCTGTTGAAGGTACCCAGGTAAACCATAGCGTCCGGGTCGTTGACGGCCTTGTTGGCGTTAGATTTTTCGGTATCAGCGTCCCACGCGCCTTTAGCGGCGGTGGCATCGTCCAGTGGTTGGTAATCAATGGTGAAATTACCAATTTTACCGGTGCCTCCGGTGAAATCATCAAGCGCCAGCTTCATAGCGTTGATAAGAGTATCAATTTGCTGTTTGCTGCTGCCAGTCATCGGCAAGCTGGAGTAAATGCGGATAGTACCACTGGTCGCGCCGGTTGAGGCAGCGGTAGTAGCGCCGGTCGCGGCAGTGGTGGCACTGGCGGCGGTAGTAGCAGCGGCGGCGGTAGTAGCAGCGGCGGCGGTAGTAGCAGCGGCGGCGGTAGTGGCAGCGGCAGTCGCGGCGGCGGCAGTAGTCGCAGCGGCAGCAGCAGTAGTCGCAGCGGCGGCAGTAGTCGCAGCCGCTTTGGTGGCAGCCGGAGCAGCCGTGGTAGCAGCCGGAGCAGCCGGGGCAACGGTATTGTCACCGCAAGCGGCCAGTAACCCGGCGATAATTAGACTGGTCATGGCAATTGCCAGGACTCTAATCAATTTCTTCATTCTTGACTTTCTCCTCCTGAGTTTAAAAATGCTAATCTAAGCACAAGGTTAAACTCAGCGTGTTAGTAACTTGTAGCCTCTAGCAAACTGCATCAAGGCCGTTATTGAAATTCTCCTAAGCGAAATGCTATCAGAGTCCGAAATTGCTACTAAACTTATGTAAGTAAGGTTAAAAACAACTTTTACCAATATTAGTTGAATGATAAGAGTCTATATGTAGACTTTTAGCAGCCAACGCCATACCAGTACAAGCAGGGTATTGATTTTCCGGTCAGCATTACACCAGGTAATTTAGACAGAAAAGTTCAGTATTGTTACCCTACCTGAGCGGGGGAGAGTCGGTTCATTTCCTAAACTTCTTAGCTTGACAGCACGCCATCTTAAAACAAGTGATATTTTTGTATCCTGGTATTGGTTAAGGTTTGAAAACCATTTTCGCTCCCTTGAGGATATAAGTAAGTCTTTACTATATACACTATGGAGCAAGCGGTGCGTCAGTGCGTAATTTCAGAAAGTTGAATTCTTTTGCTGGTCACTTGCTACTTTGTTTCCAATACGGTTTAGAAACCTTTCGCAAATGTTACTATAATGAGGGGATTATAACTAATGTTAAATAATCTTGTCAAGTAGAAGTCTGGAATTGAACATTTCCCGCTAAATTTGGATGTTTTACCGGTTAAAATTGCAAGTTTTTCTTTACAAAAACCAAAATCAAACCGGTTTGGATTATTCTAATTAGAATTTAACCCTAATTAAGGTAACAAACTTGAACAGCCGGTTTGACTCTCGACTCAAGCATGGTTAAAATGCCTCTGCTATTGCTATGTTTTCAACGAAAGAAATTAACTAAAAAACATGATTGAAGCTGAAAAACTGACAAAGTATTACGGTGATAGAGCCGCTGTTCGTGATCTCTCTTTTGAAGTGAAAAAAGGCGAGATTGTAGGCTTACTTGGTCCGAACGGCGCGGGCAAAACTACCACCATGCGAATGCTGACCGGTTATTTACCAATAGATGGCGGACGAGCCGTGGTAGCCGGTTATGACGTTGTAGAAAAACCCATGGAAGTCCGGCGAAGGCTTGGCTATCTGCCGGAAACCGTCCCGCTTTATACCGAAATGCCGGTCCGAGCATATCTTGATTTTACCGCCAAAATCAGAGGCGTGCCTTCCAAAGGTCGCAAGCGGCGGATTGAGGAAGTAATGGAGCTTTGCCGAATTTCCGATGTAAGCGAAAAGGTCATCAGCAAGCTCTCACGCGGCTACAAACAACGGGTCGGGCTGGCCCAGGCCATTATTCACAATCCCCAGGTTATCATCCTGGACGAGCCAACCGTCGGGCTTGACCCTCGCCAGATCATCGAAATACGTAAAGTTATCCGCGACCTGGCCGGTAATCACTCTATGATTCTCAGTACCCACATCCTGCCGGAAGTGAGCGCCCTATGCGACCGGGTGGTAATTATCAACCAGGGGCGGGTGCTGGTCGAAGATACCCTTGCTAACCTGGAACGCCAGGGCGCAAGCTCAGAACATTTGCGGTTGGAAGTGCGCGGCCCGCAGCTAGAAATCCAGGACTTCCTGGCTCAGTGGCCCAATGTGCTGCAAGTTGAGCTACCTACTAGCCAGGCCACAGCCAGCATTGACACCCAGGGCAACCTGGCCCCGGCGGTTAACTCGGAAGAAGGAGTTTATGCCGTAGCGGCGGACTTCGATGGTTCGGCCCTTTTCAACCTGAAAGTAACGCCGAACGCCGATATTCGCGAGGCACTTGCGAACGCCATTATCCAGCAGGGTTGGGGTCTGCGCGAAATTGGCCTGGTAGTACCTACCCTGGAAGAAATTTTCGTCAACCTGATAACCGAGGATTTAGCTCGGCAGGAAGAAGAAAGCGACGATGTTGGCGGTCTTGAGGAACTGGACAGCGAAGAAAGCCCTGTCAGCCAGACGGTCGTCAAAACGCGCCGCTTTAACGACGATGATGAACTGGACGAACCGGATGGGGAAGTCAGCCAGGTTATCGAGAGCGAAGCCGAGCTAAACAGCGAAGAAATTGTTCACCGGCAAGGCTCTAACCCCGAAAACGCCCGGCAGAGAATCTATACGGTCGGAAAAGCCCAGGACCAGACTGCTAAACGCAAAGCGGCCCCTTCCTTCTTAACTGCCTCCCCTAAAGACCGGTCCAGCCAGAACCAGGACTTCGCCAAAGCTAAAGATAAAGAAGAAATATTACCTGCCTCTGAGGCAGACCAAAACGCTACCGAGGCGGAGCGAGAATAGTATGAAGAACACTTATTATATTACGCAACGCGAGCTGTACGCTTATTTCGCCTCGCCAATTGCCTACATTATGATGGCCTTTTTCCTGGCCTTCAGCGGGGCGTTATTCGCCATCTTTTTCAACCAGTCGCCTTCCTCAGCCGAACTAAATACCATTATGCGCGGCTGGTCTGGCAGCGTCGGGTTCTTCCTGTTAATCTTTATTTCGATCATTACCATTCGCCTGATTGCGGAAGAACAAAGAACCGGGACGCTAGAGCTTTTGCTTACCTCTCCGGTGCGGGACTGGGAAGTAGTAGTGGGTAAATTCCTTGCCACGGTGGTGTTATTGCTACTAACCCTGGCCTTTACCTTTTTCTATATTTTACTAATGATTATCTTTGGAGGTCGCGCAGATTGGGGTCCGGTGCTTTCCGGCTACCTGGGATTACTGTTGATAGGCGCGGTCGCGGCGGCTTTTGGCATCCTGGCCTCGTCCCTGACCCAGAGCCAGGCCGTAGCCGCTGTCATCGGTATCCTGGTCTGTATCATACTGTGGTTCCTCGGACCCCTGTTTGTAAGCAATGGGCCTACCAACGGCGAGTGGTGGTCGGTGGCGCTCAACTATGCTTCTTTACAGTCGCATGTTGACAGCTTTTCGCGTGGCTCACCCGACCTTAAAGACATCCTATATTACGTAACGCTAATTATTCTTTTCCTGGGTGTCACAGTTCAAATTTTAAAAATGCGGAGAGGTGAGTAAGCAATGAGCCGAAATTTGATTAAGCAAATCGGTAAGCTGCTGGGCTACCTGGCCGTCCCGCTGCTTATCGTAGTTCTAATCGGCCTGGTAGCTGTGCGCCGTTTTGAATGGTACATCATTCTGGGCCTGATAGTCCTGGCGGTTTGTGTGGCCGTCTTTGCCGCCACCAACCCGGAAGTCTGGCAGCGCCGTATGGGACGGCAGCGGGTCAGCAGTACCATCAGTGGCATAGTTGTAATTGTGGCCCTGGTGGGTATTATTGCCCTGGCGAATGTGCTGCTCCAGCGCACCAACTTTCAGTTCGACCTGACCAAAAACAAGAACTTTACTATCAGTGATAGCAGCGTCCAGGT
>JAYSYV010001195.1:0-1065 GCA_043727245.1 Chloroflexota bacterium
CACCAGGCAACGCATAGAGGGCGCTGTAAGCTCCTTTACCACCGGGGCGCGTAAGGCACTCGCCGTGATGCCTATGCGGTTCCAGGAAGGTCAGGAGGCACTTGTACTGCCTGATAACAGCCAGTCTGAGCATTGGGGACTGCACCGTGCCACCAGCCGCTATAGCGACTGTGATAACCTGGTTTTAGTCGGTCATCACCTCCGGCCAATAGATTTTATCCGGGCCGAAGTGATAGCCGCCCGGTCCTTTGCCGGCAACGACAAGGACCAGGAAACAGCAAAGCCAAATCATTATATAAAGCTCAGAATCTATAACCACCGGCTGGCTAACGGCCGGGTAGCGGCCCGCTGGATGCGGTCAGACCCGGACAGGGACATACAGGCCGCTATCGAGCACGATTTTACTGCAAATATAATCCAGGCAATAGGGAGATTAAGGGCAGCGCTACGGCCGGGCCATCTTCCACCGGCCAGGGTCTTAATAATGTGTAACGAACCTGTAGCAGATTTGAAGATTGATTTACTAACAACGGTTGAAGAACTGACAACCAACCCACCCCAGGATCTACTTTTCACTAATAATAACTACATGAAACCGGATGATTCAGGGGAGTTGGTTCCTGCTTTCGATGCCGTGCTGGAAGGTAGGGACCCGTGGGATGATACTCTTATACAGGATGAAACCAGCGATAGCCAGCTATTTTTTGAAGTGGAATGGCCGGATGAACTACCCTTTATGCTGCTGGATTAACGCAATTGGGCTGTTAGCACGACCCCCTACCACGTGCTAACAGCCTGGCTAACAAGAAACTGCCCATTTTGAGGCTAAATCTCTCAAAATCGCGGGCAGTTTCTAGGGCAAAGCCTTCTATTGTTTTAATATTCTTTCCAAACTTTCAATTGTTTGTTGTTTGGGTGGTGTAACCTGGTAATGCTAGAGCTTTTGAGGGGTTTGATACATAAGTAGCGTGATTCTTTCTTCTTAAATCCCCTTCAACACTTGGACGTCTGGATGATTTGTTTATCCATATCGAGGAGGGTGGTGCGCGGTCAATCCTGTTGAAA
>JAYSYV010001196.1:0-1065 GCA_043727245.1 Chloroflexota bacterium
GTAAGTGCGGCTGCCTCAGAGCGGCGCAGTCCGGTCCATAATAGTAGCAGTACCAGGGCATAATCACGCTTTCCTTTTCTGGAAACAGTATCTATTACAGCCAGGAGTTTTCGGGCTTCTTTATCACTCATAGCATGATGGGGTGTCTCGTTATCGCCAGTCTTGAAGCCTTTAATATCGGCCGAGACATTATTTGTCAGATCACCCCGGCTGACTGCTTCACTCATTAAACGTCGAGCCACTGAAAGCATCCGGGCAGCCGTGGCTTTAGCATAGGTTTGGCCCAGGTGGCTGCGGTACTGAATGAAGTGACTGCGCGTGATGGTTTCAAGCGTCAGGTTTTGCTCGCCCAACCAGGTAGCGAAATGGCGGGTATCATTTTCGTAGATAGCCCGTGAGCGAGGAGCGAGCTGGCCGGCCAGGTCCTGCATTAGCGGGCTACCGGTAATTTCAAAAGTAGGCACGAGTGGAAGTAACTCTGCCGTTCCATTACCAGCAGCAGTCTGGTTTGGATCTAAACTAATAATTTCTAAAGAGGATTTCGCTTTTGCCACAAACTTTCTCTTTCGTAAAGTTACTAATTTATCAATGCACCCAATTTCTCAAAACCCCCTTTAAAAGCTTTCAATTCTAATTTTAGCAGCTATTTCCGGTTCGGTCAATAGAGTCCTTAAAGTCCTATTTAAGGACGCTATTTCAATTAAATGTAACAACCCTTTATTCTAATAAAGAATTAAATCGTTATAGTACCATCAAAAATATTGATGTTTTTGGTAAGAACTTCTATCAGATTGGCGTAATCTTTATGGGTAATAATAAAAAGTTTGGCCTGAGCAAATCTACCCACAATATTTTTAGTGGTTAAACCCAGGACAATCGTTATAATCCACATCCCGTAATAAGCACCCCTTCTTTGGAGATTACTATCACTCATCTGTAAAATCTGCAATACACTCAAATAACCGGAATGGGCGTGTCCTGAAAGAAAACCATAAAGAGCCTTGGCTGTTAGTTCGCTGAATCCAGCTCGTTGGAGGGTTTGAGTGACGTTAAAGGAATATAGCC
>JAYSYV010001197.1:0-3624 GCA_043727245.1 Chloroflexota bacterium
ACCGGAGGCCCAATGGCTGCGCGAAAAGCAAGGCCAGAGGCCGGTTCCGCCACCGCCAAACGGGCCGGAGCAACAATGGCTGCGTGAGAAGCAAGGCCAACAACCGCCCCAAGTAGGCCCGGAGCAGCAGTGGCTGCGCGAAAAACAGGGCCAACCTCCGGTTGGGACACCACCACCGCTACCGGGCCGTCCCAACCAGCCGCCGCTTTCACAGCAAGAAATAGGCTGGCATCAGGCCAAGAATGTTCCTACGGCAACAGTCAAAAGATCGCGAACGGGTCTTTACCTGGGGCTAGGTATTGGGGCTGTGTTACTGGTAGCTGCTATCATAATTCTGGCGATTGTTTTGCTATCGCCTAAAAGCGGCCCTTCCACTACCGCAACAACTACGGTTGTAGCCTCCACCGAGACGGCGACCACGGCTGCTGTTACGACTGCCCGCGCAGTTACCACCGCGCCGGGAATAGTTGCGGTAACTACTCCACCAATCAATCAATCTCCAGTACCAACCACCGTGTCAATAGGCGACTCGGCCCGGCTGCTGGTGCTGGCCGAAGATGCCGCTAAAAATAGCCGCTGGGAAGATGTCATTAAATCTCTGGAATTGCTGTCCACAACCGACCCCAATTTTAGTAAGGGTAAGCCCTTACTGGTCAAAGCTTATTTTGAACTGGCAGAACAACAGGTTACCCAGGGTGGTAACAACGAGGAGTCGGCCAACCGGGCGTTAATTTATTATCGCAAAGCCAGTGCGATTGACCCCAGTTTTGAGGGCTTGGGCAAAGCTCTACAACGGGCCGAAAAATACGCCGTGGGGGTGTTGCAGTACGAATCGGAACAGTATAACCAGACCGTGAATACTTTGAGACCACTTTATGACGAGTCACAACTCGAAAAAGAAGGCGTTCACTACCGCAATACGGCTGATATATTATATAACTCCTATATAAAGCTGGGCGATAACTTGTTTAATCTGAATAATGTGGCCGATTTAACCCAGGCGAGGGGCCGCTACAGTGAAGCGCTGGCCCTCGATGTAAATAACAAAGATGTAGCAAACTCCAAACTCCAACAGGTTGACCGCGCAATCAAACTATTGGGACCGACTCCCAAAAAGTAATTAGGAACTAAACCTATGTTTCTGGAAAATGTCCAGTTTGGCGGCTATAGACTCAAAAGCATGATCGGTAAAGGTGGCGTAGCGGAAGTCTGGCTGGCTGACCAGTTAGCCCTGGACCGCGAGGTCGCTTTGAAAGTGCTGCCATCTGAACTGGTCAGTGGTGAGGATGCCGATTTTATTGACCGTTTCAAGCGCGAAGCTCAGGCCATTGGCCGGTTGGACCATCCCGGAATTTTACCGGTCTTTGATTACGGCGAAGCTAACGGTTATCTCTATCTGGTGATGCCTTACGCCAGGGGCGGTAATCTGCGAAGCCGGGTCCGAAAAACCCCACCGACCAGGCACGAAATTGCAGCTATCTTTGAGAATATTGTGGCAGGTGCGGCCCACGCCCATAGTCATGGTGTTATTCATCGCGACCTGAAACCGGCCAATATTCTGTTACACGAAGATGGTCGAGCCTATATCGGCGACTTCGGTATCGCCAAAACAATGGATAGCAGCTCGACTATGACCCAGGCCGGTCTTGTCCTGGGGTCGCCTTCGTACATGGCTCCCGAACAGTTCGCAGGGCAGGCCGATTACCGCAGCGATATATATTCGCTTGGCCTTATCCTTTTCTTCATGCTAACCGGGCGCAAACTTTACACCGGGCGCATGCCTTTTGAAATCGGCAACCGGCATTTGAAAGACCCTATTCCCCTTCCCGACCCGCAGGTCCCCCCGGAATACGAACCGTTCTTACGCAAAGCCCTGGCAAAAAAACCGGATGATCGTTACCAGAGCGCCCAGGAAATGCTTCAAGCTTTTAAAGCAATCGGGCCACGACTGCCTCAGACTCAGGCCGCCAATGTCAGGCCAGCTCCGGCTCCGGTGGATAATCCTACCACGGCGCTTCCGGTAATACCAGCCTCAAATAATGAAGCTCTCTGGCATCGTGAGAAAAGCGCCCCACCTGCGGTTGCCCCTTCTTCCCAGGAAGCCCGTTGGCTCCAGGAAAAAGGGGCAGCAGTACCTTCGCCAAATTCGCAGGAGGTACGCTGGCAGCAAGAGAAAAACGGGACACCTCCCCCAACTTCGCAAGAAGCCCGTTGGCTTCAAGAGAAGGGGGCCGTTTCACCTAACCCTACGACCACGGAGGAAGCGCAATGGCTTCAGGAAAAGGGTGCTAACCCGGTTTCCTCAACCGAGGAAATAGGCTGGGGCCAGGGGAACGAGGCGACCCGTATGCCGGAAGCCCGCCGGAAGCAAGAGAATGAGGCCACCCGCATACCACCAGGCCAGAATGAGGCTCGCTGGCTTCAGGAGAAAGGCGGGACATCTGCACCTGCTCCCCATAATGAGGCCCGTTGGCTTCAGGAGAAAGGCGGCGGGATAGCACCCAACACAGCCCCACCCAGGCGGGACGAAGCCTACGAACGCTATTCGCGAGATAAAGCCTACCCTGCTCCACCGGGTTCCGACAGCCTGTATCCGCCCCTACCGACCGGCCCAGGACAGCAAAGGTCTAATGCGCCGCTACCGGATGAAGCCCGTTGGCTACAAGAAAAGGGTGGGGCCGCCCCACAGTTCAAACCCGCTAACTATGGGACTCCGCCGCAGGGATATGCCTATGGTCAGGCCGCCGCGCCACCCATCCCCGGCCAGTATCAGCCCCCATTAAAACCGGCTACTAAGAAGCAAAAGCAGCCGATCTGGTTGTTGGCGGTAATTGGCCTGTTAGTCATAGGTATCGTAGCTGTTGGCGTGGCGATCTGGCTCACCAACGGGACGCGACCAAACACTACCCCAACCGTCCAGGTCAGTGCGCCAACCGTAACGGGCGGCACTGGTTCAACAACCATCGCAAGTGGAACCGGCTCGACAACAATTGCCGGAGGCAATACCACGGCCATAACACCGGGAACCGACCAGAGAAGCTTGCCGGGAATTACGCCTTCGGTGGCTGGGACTGCTGCGGCTACAACGGCAGGGTCGGACGGCACTGGTCGAACGCCGCCTGTAACGTCAAATTCCCAACCTATCCCTCCCATCAACGGCCCTGCAACGGTTCCACTTAGCGGTCATGCCGGGCCGGTAAATGCGGTCAGTTGGAGTAATAACGGCCTGTTTTACCTGACCGCCTCGGACGATAAAACGCTTAAAATCTGGGATACCACGACCAATAAATTAGTCAAAACCCTGGACGATAAGGTCACACCGATTAATGACCGGGTGCTTTCGGCGGTCTTTAGCAACGATGGGCAACTCGTGGTGCTAGGCATAGCCGACAAATCTACCCGTATCTACTCAGTCAACGATAGAAAAGCTCTGGCAATTACTGAGGGAAGTCTACCGGCCCCGGCCTCAATTTCCCCAGACCAGACCCTGGTCCCTTTTATCGGCGCTAAAACAATCCGCACCTGGGACTTGAAGAAAAACAATAACGGCCCTGAATTCCCTTATTTCGACTCGAAAGTGTCCGGCCTGGCTCCCACGGCGCTGGCCTTTTCACCGGACAATGC
>JAYSYV010001198.1:0-1064 GCA_043727245.1 Chloroflexota bacterium
GCTACAACCGCGCTGCCGGTCTGGTTAATCTGACCTTCCGCCTGTTTAATTAAATCAGCGAAGCCTACCGCGAAGGTCAGGGTAGATGCCTGCTGCAAGGTCTGGGTGATCTCCTCCATTTTTTTGAGAACGTCTTTGGTGAAACCTTCCATGCTGGCGAGGGTGTTGAACATCTCTTTCGGTTCGAGAATAATACTTCCGAGGCCCATTTTAGAGTCTTCCTTTTCTACCGGGAAATGCCCGGCGCTACTAATCTATAATATTTATTGGTTGTATTGAATTTTGCTTGCCGCTTACCAGCCTTTTCTTAAAGTTTTTAGCCGGTGTCTTGCTGCTTGTATTTATTAAAACATATGACCCTGGAAATTCATTTCGTAAAATTACGGGTTTATTTCGGGTTTGGGGTAATTAATATCACAGGGGTTATTTCGTATTACAAATTAAGATTGGCGTAAGCTTTCATCCAGCGCCGGATAGCCCCGGTTGGCCCCGGTTCTACTCCGATAGCCTGCTCGAAATTCCCTTCCGACCCGGCCAGCCAGACGCTTACCCCGACCGGTAGGGGGGTCTTTAGGCCGGCCAGATAGCAGCCCTGGGTGAAACGGCTAATGTCTTCCTCGAAGCGCGTACCGTTTATTACCTCGTCATAGTTAAGCCAGTGGGGCCGCTCATCTATATAAAGTTTTGTTTCCCACTTGATACCCAGTAATTTCCAGAAACGGACCAACCGGGCGCGGCTATCGTTCTGGGCGGGTAAGGCCAATTTGTCTGGCCCCCACCCGGCCTCTCCGATGACGGCGGGCCAGCCGTTTTCCAGTCCTTGTTTGAGCCAGTCCGGGAAAGTCGCCGCCGCGACATCCTGGCAAGCCCGGCCTGGCACGAAATAGTTGTGCCAGCTAAACCGGCCATACAATTCGATAGCCTCGCGCAACCGGTCGTAGCGGTTGCCGACCGGTTTAATACCTTCGTAATAGTAAAAACCGGCGTAAGTGTCGGTATTGGAACCGGCATCCTGGGCCAGCGGTGGGAAATAGAGCGTTACATCGCGGAAAAGGGCCGCATCG
>JAYSYV010001199.1:0-1063 GCA_043727245.1 Chloroflexota bacterium
GGGGCAAACAATTCAAAACCGTGAAATGCGCCGGGGAAAATATGGTATTCGGCGCTGATACCGGCCTGGACCAGGCGACCGGCATATTCAAAATTCTCGTCGCGCAGCAAATCAAGTTCTCCGACTCCAAAATAAGCCGAGGGCAAACCGGTTAAATCGGTAGCTTTTGCCGGAGAAGCGTAGGGTGAAGTTTCGGCCCGGTCAACTCCTGGCAGGTAGAAATTCCAGGCTCCTTCCAGAATAGACCGGGTCAACATCCGGCCATCAGTGTATTCTTTAGAGGAGGTTGTAATCATCCGGTCATCCAGGGAGGAACAAAGTAGCATCTGAAAGACCAGTTTGGGGCCGCCCCGGTCGCGGGCCAGCAAAGCCAACCCACCCGCCAGGGAGCCACCGGCGCTATAGCCGCCGACCGCTATCCGCGAAGAGTCAAAGCCCAGTTCAGAGCCGCTTTCGGCCACCCATTGCAGAGTGGTATAGCAATCCTCTAACCCCGCCGGAAAGGGGTTTTCGGGGGCCAGGCGGTAATCTACCGACACGACCACACAATTAACCTGCCTGACAAAGTTAATCGCGATATTATCGTGTTCCACTGGATGACCTACCACGAAGCCGCCGCCGTGCGCCCAGATAATGACGGGCAAACTGGTGGCCGGTTTTGGAAATGGTGAATAAATCCGCACCATAAATTCGTGTGTGCCATCGGGACCGGGCAGGTTGCGTTCCTCAATAGACACATCTGTAGCTGAACCGGCCTGAGATAGAGCGGCCATTGCCGTTTTCTGGGCCAGGCGGGCCGCCGGTAAATCGGCCGGGAAGTCATAAGATTCGGTAAGGGTCGCCAGGATTGGTAAAAGCTCGGAATCTACACGTTCCTCAATCTTCATCATCCATCTCCTTATAATTTTGATGCAGGTTAATGCCAGGCATTAAACAACTTCAATTTTGAGCAGTAAATATTAAGCAGAGCAAGATATGTGAGATTATAGACTGCTTTCCGGCATAAAGCCAAAAAGAACGTACTGCAAACTTTTATGAATTCGACCGCTAAATACTCTGTTAA
>JAYSYV010001200.1:0-3619 GCA_043727245.1 Chloroflexota bacterium
AATCTTGCTGAATCTACTACTTCCAAAATTCGTGATGCGCTCAACTTTCAGCCACTAGCAGTACCTTTCGCGTCTTTTCAGCAAAAGCGGGCCAGAACCACTTTTACAAGCATCCTGTTCCATGGTGTAAAGTAGCCAGGACACGCGCTATTCAGGCACTCCCTTTTGTTCTAGCTGATCAATTCTAGTGGCAAAGTCGTTCCACCAGGCTTCCTTCATAATTGAGAGTCTTCCCGCTTTAGCTCCATCAAACAGAGTTTTAAAGAACTTGAGCATTAAACGTTCAAAGGCTACTTCGCTCAGATATATTTTAGAAAAATTGTCAAAGAATTGGACTGAGTTCTCTATTATTTCATCTTCCTCGTCAATTTCTTCAGGAAAAGCAAAGCCAAGGTCATTCACACTTCGGCCCGAATGTTCGAGTACTCCTTCGGCGAAAAAAGGTATATCCTTCCATTGCCACCAGGTAAATAAATTATTAATCGGGCTTAATTCAGGCCGGCTATTTTTAAGCCTGGTTTTACCGGGCAGCGGGCTAGGCACCCAGACTACTTCAATATTATCAATTACCCTGTCTTCCAATAATTTTTCCATTAGCCTTAACCTTAATATAGTAAACTGCAAAATCCCATACCTGCAAAACTTAAGAGAGCGGGAAGAAGGTAGCCAGGTGGGTAGGGCTCTTGTAATTGATTATTAGCTGGAATTTTTGGCCCTGTTTATCCTGGCCTTCAGAAATCCCGGTCCCGGTGGTTGATAGGGTTTTAGTGTTAATAGCAGCCAGGGCAGCCTCGTCCACTTTCTTTTCCCAGCCGGCATAGCCGGAAGTCAGCCCTTTAATCACAGTTTTTTTAGCTATCGATGTCCTCATTACCCCGGCCTTGGTCGGCAAGCTGTAACCTAATTCAATAACACCGGGCGAAACGGCTGTTTCACTTTGGATGAGGCCTTTATTTGCTTTAACCGCCGCCCTGAAAGCCGTTTCATCATGGCAGCCTTTTATGCGGTTTCCATCAATCTCATCCACGGTAGTCATGTGAGTTTTGGTATTACTGTCCGCCCCCTTGAATTTGGTTAACCAATCAACGCTATAGTGGTCCTGGACATCCTGTGGGAAAGTGTCTTTTACCAGGCTCAAAGCTCGCTGGATCCTGGCCCCTGGCTGCGGGTTTTGAGCCTGCCGGTAAGCATTTGCTACCCTGGAGGTATAGTTATTACCAGAACGAGTTTGTAAAGAGCGCATAATTTCCCGACGGGCAACTGAGTTGGGCACCTGTTGCAATTTGCTAACGAGCGACGGTAAATTCCCTGCAAAAGTACTCTCGGTTGGCTCGGCTTCCATCGTGCCAGGTGTTTCACTTTCAGTTCGAGGGCTCGGGCGTCCTCCAATATGATGAGTTTGAGGTTGATTAGTGTGCATAAATTTTTCCTTGAGCTAGCTGTAGTAGCACAGTAGTAGCCGTTCGTCACCCGCAACGACAAGATAAATTATTAGAACAACATTTTGCCTGAGAAATTGTTGTAAGGTCAGTAAGCCGGTAGAACTCAAAGTTATTAGATTTTATGATGGGTCTTGTACCGGTGCGCGGGAGCGGGGAGTGGGAAAATATCAGCAGGGGACACCCCTGCTATATCCCGCACAGGGGTCGGGTACCCCCTAAGTGCCTTATGTACCCCCTGCTTTTGAACTCAATCATTTATGTCCATACTTCAGTTAACTGAAATGGATTTGCTGGTACTTCTATATTTAACAACAATTTTATGATTAACACAATAGGCTGTGGTGGCTCGTATACTTCACTCATCCGAGCTCGGATGAGTGAAGTATACGAGCCACCACAGCCTATTGTGTTAATCATAAAATTGTTGTTAAATATAGAAGTACCAGCAAATCCATTTCAGTTAACTGAAGTATGGACATAAATGATTGAGTTCAAAAGCAGGGGGTACATAAGGCACTTAGGGGGTACCCGACCCCTGTGCGGGATATAGCAGGGGTGTCCCCTGCTGATATTTTCCCACTCCCCGCTCCCGCGCACCGGTACAAGACCCATCATAAAATCTAATAACTTTGAGTTCTACCGGCTTACTGACCTTACAACAATTTCTCAGGCAAAATGTTGTTCTAATAATTTATCTTGTCGTTGCGGGTGACGAACGGCTACTACTGTGCTACTACAGCTAGCTCAAGGAAAAATTTATGCACACTAATCAACCTCAAACTCATCATATTGGAGGACGCCCGAGCCCTCGAACTGAAAGTGAAACACCTGGCACGATGGAAGCCGAGCCAACCGAGAGTACTTTTGCAGGGAATTTACCGTCGCTCGTTAGCAAATTGCAACAGGTGCCCAACTCAGTTGCCCGTCGGGAAATTATGCGCTCTTTACAAACTCGTTCTGGTAATAACTATACCTCCAGGGTAGCAAATGCTTACCGGCAGGCTCAAAACCCGCAGCCAGGGGCCAGGATCCAGCGAGCTTTGAGCCTGGTAAAAGACACTTTCCCACAGGATGTCCAGGACCACTATAGCGTTGATTGGTTAACCAAATTCAAGGGGGCGGACAGTAATACCAAAACTCACATGACTACCGTGGATGAGATTGATGGAAACCGCATAAAAGGCTGCCATGATGAAACGGCTTTCAGGGCGGCGGTTAAAGCAAATAAAGGCCTCATCCAAAGTGAAACAGCCGTTTCGCCCGGTGTTATTGAATTAGGTTACAGCTTGCCGACCAAGGCCGGGGTAATGAGGACATCGATAGCTAAAAAAACTGTGATTAAAGGGCTGACTTCCGGCTATGCCGGCTGGGAAAAGAAAGTGGACGAGGCTGCCCTGGCTGCTATTAACACTAAAACCCTATCAACCACCGGGACCGGGATTTCTGAAGGCCAGGATAAACAGGGCCAAAAATTCCAGCTAATAATCAATTACAAGAGCCCTACCCACCTGGCTACCTTCTTCCCGCTCTCTTAAGTTTTGCAGGTATGGGATTTTGCAGTTTACTATATTAAGGTTAAGGCTAATGGAAAAATTATTGGAAGACAGGGTAATTGATAATATTGAAGTAGTCTGGGTGCCTAGCCCGCTGCCCGGTAAAACCAGGCTTAAAAATAGCCGGCCTGAATTAAGCCCGATTAATAATTTATTTACCTGGTGGCAATGGAAGGATATACCTTTTTTCGCCGAAGGAGTACTCGAACATTCGGGCCGAAGTGTGAATGACCTTGGCTTTGCTTTTCCTGAAGAAATTGACGAGGAAGATGAAATAATAGAGAACTCAGTCCAATTCTTTGACAATTTTTCTAAAATATATCTGAGCGAAGTAGCCTTTGAACGTTTAATGCTCAAGTTCTTTAAAACTCTGTTTGATGGAGCTAAAGCGGGAAGACTCTCAATTATGAAGGAAGCCTGGTGGAACGACTTTGCCACTAGAATTGATCAGCTAGAACAAAAGGGAGTGCCTGAATAGCGCGTGTCCTGGCTACTTTACACCATGGAACAGGATGCTTGTAAAAGTGGTTCTGGCCCGCTTTTGCTGAAAAGACGCGAAAGGTACTGCTAGTGGCTGAAAGTTGAGCGCATCACGAATTTTGGAAGTAGTAGATTCAGCAAGAT
>JAYSYV010001201.1:0-1062 GCA_043727245.1 Chloroflexota bacterium
GCGAGTGCCCCGGTAAGGTAGTCTTTGGCAACCGCTACTGCCTCGCTTAATTCAAACCGGCGGGCCAGAAGAGCCGTTATGGCAGCCGATAACGTGCAACCGGTTCCGTGCGAATTTCTGGTAGCAACCCGCGCAGTATCCAGCCTCTGAAAATTTGCTCCTTCCAGCAGGAAATCAGGGCTTTTATCTCCAGTTAGGTGTCCACCTTTAATGAGTACGTTTTTGGCTCCCAGGTCTCTAATTCGCTGAGCCGCCTGGTGGATATCCCTTTCGGTTTCAATTTTCAAACCGGCCAGAGCTTCCGCTTCGGGCAAATTAGGCGTAACCAGATAGGCCAGAGGCAGGATTTTTTCGCGCAGGGCCGTAACTGCTTCGGGCAGCAGCAGGGCATGGCCGCTTTTGGCATACATTACAGGATCTACTACCAGTTTTATAGGTTCAAACCGCCGCAGAGCCTGGTTAACCGCTTCAATAATAGGGACATTAAAAAGCATACCCGTTTTAACGGCATCCGCACCAATATCACTTAACACGCTCTCGATTTGTTGGTCTACAAAGGCCGCCGTCACTTCAAAAATGCCCTGGACCCCAAGGGTATTCTGGGCCGTCAGGGCCGTTATTACCGAAGCGCCATAAACTCCCAGGGCCGCGAAAGTCTTTAAATCAGCTTGAATCCCGGCTCCTCCACCGGAGTCTGACCCGGCAATTGTTAGAGCCTTATACACCGTTAAGCCTGCTTGGGAATTGCCCATGTGCTGTGGCCCCGCCTTTCTAACTATGGCTAACCTGAAAAGATTTGATTCTGGCCCGCTCTAAAACCTGCTCCGAGGTAAGATTGAACAACGCATCAAAAATATTGACTTTGAGGGTTCCGGGACCACTCGATTTCCTGGCCGCAATTTCAGCCGCTACGCCGTAACAGACTAAACCACTCACGGCTGCCTCGAGGGGACTCGCCACAGCCAGAAACGCCGCCGAGATGGCCCCAACAGTACAACCGCTGCCACTAATGCCGGGTAACCACTCGTGCCCATTGTAAATACGGATCAACCGGCGGCCATC
>JAYSYV010001202.1:0-1062 GCA_043727245.1 Chloroflexota bacterium
ATTGATATAACGATAAATGATTTACAAAACCGTGAATTGAAAGCTTTAGAAAGTTTAAGAGGTATAGTTGCTCCAATTACTTACCGCGCTGCATCTTTACCTAAATATTCTTATAATAAAGCGATTCCCCGTGCAGATTTGATAGCGAATCCTCTCGGATTTGCTCAACAAGTTGCTCAAGATATTTTTTATCGCTTCAACTTGTTGAATATCTCTCCAAACATAATTAGGCAAGTAATGAATAACTTTAGATAATCCTACAATTCTTTGAAAATAATAACTTAAAAAAGCCGGACAATTGCCCGGCCTTTTTGATGCTCGAAATCTAATCCCTGACCAGCGGGTCTAAAAACTCGCAGATTTTAGCCATGTAGGCTTGCTCGTCGTAATAGCCCGCCGCCACGTGGCCGGCTTCTTCTACAATCCAGAGGGATTTCGGGCCGGGCGAGTGTTCATAGATAAGGTGGGCATTATCCACAGGAATAACGTTATCGGCCTGGCCGTGAATAATCAGATGGGGTATCTGGCGGCCCTCGGCAGCCATTTTTTGGAGGGCTTTCACCGGGTCAACTCGTTTGCCGGTCGTCTGACTAAACCAGCGGCTCCACCAGACCGCCGTGTGGCGGAAGGGAAAGCTTGGTAGCCGGTAGAAAAGCTTAAACTTGACCGACAGCAGCGAGTCGAGCGAGGCAAAAGCGGCATCCGTAATGATGGCCCGGATGGAGGGATCGCGTTCGGCGGCCAGCATCGCCACGGCTCCACCCATCGAGAAACCATATACGGCAATTTTATTCGGGTCTACTTCGGGCCGACTTTTTACATATTCGACAGCCCCCAGCAAGTCATCCACTTCCCAGTAACCGACCGAAGTGGTCTTGCCATCGCTCTCGCCACAGCCCCGGAAATCTAACGTAAAGGTGTTGTAACCGGAAGCCTGACCGATGGTGGCCGCCCGGTTGGTATCAACCGCCCCGCCGTGGAAACCGTGACACAGGATAATAGCCGCCCGCGAAGCGGTGGTCGGGTAGAAATAGCCCGACAGGTTCAACCGCCCGTCACGGC
>JAYSYV010001203.1:0-1062 GCA_043727245.1 Chloroflexota bacterium
CTGGGTCTGCTGGCTTTAATCTTGTGGTTTAGCTGGTTCTTTCTGGCCCAGATTCTCATCTATGAAACAAGTCAATCCGCCAGCCTACAGCCTGAAAACAAAGTCACGGCCACTTTCCCTCTCTCTGCGGCTGGCCGGATACGTCCGGGCCAATCCGCTCAACTGCAACTTGAAGGGCTGTCCGGCGACATACCGGCTCAGGTTAGCCAGGTCGAGCAAACCCTCCAGGGCTTCACGGTTTCTCTGGACTTTCAACCTGTCCCCGGCTCCCCGGTTCAGCTTCAGCCCGGCCTGAAAGGCACTGTCAAAATCGAAACCGAGCAGGCTTCCCCGGCAACCCTGGTGCTGCGGGCTATTGGCCCCTCCGGTCAAATTGTATTTTCCCCCTTGAAGCCATGAAAGAAAAAGTTCAAAAAGCCGGAGCCAGTTTCTTTGCGCCTGAAGTAATTCAAAGTTCGGCCATGGATTGCGGCCCGGCAGCCTTGAAATCTATGTTGGAAGGCTGGGGCATCCCGGTGAGCTATGGCCGCTTGCGCGAAGCCTGCCAGACCGCTGTGGACGGAACCTCGATTGATACCCTGGAAGAAGTTTTAAATCAACTTGGACTGGAAGCGGAACAAATCATGATTCCGCCCGACCATCTCTTGCTGCCGGTAGCCCAGGCTTTGCCCGCTTTGCTGGTGGTGCGCCTTGCCAGCGGCCTGACCCATTTCATAGTGGTCTGGAAACGGCTCGGCCCTTTTGTGCAGGTTATGGACCCGGCCAGCGGTCGGCAATGGCTGACCCTGGCCCAACTCAATGCCCGGTTATACAGCCATGCTATCGAGGTTCCCGCTGCCGGGTGGCGGGAGTGGGCAGGGTCGGACGAATTTCTAAAGCCACTGCGCCGCAGATTACTTGACATAATACCAAAAGGGAGTTTAGCCGAAAACCTGCTTCAAACTGCTTTAAAGGACTGCGGCTGGCATGCACTGGCCTCGCTGGATGCTTCCACCCGTATGACAGCGGCTATTGTGCGCTCCAAAGGGCTGGCGCGGGGTTCTACGGCTGGAACCGTCTTGC
>JAYSYV010001204.1:0-1062 GCA_043727245.1 Chloroflexota bacterium
TAGCTTGAAAGCAAATATGGCTACCGTGTCCAGGCTTGTTCAAAGTTTGAACGAGGAGCAACTGGCTAAGACCGCCCCTATGGCCCTGGTTGGTGGGAAAGAGGTTAACCCGGCCTTTGTAATTGACGCGGTGTTAGTCGGTCATACCACCGGTCACCTGGAAAGCATTAAACTAACTCTGGCGAGTGTCAGGGATGAAATCACCACCTGAAGAAGACATTTTGGAAGCAACCCCAAGATTTTTACTACAACTCATAATGTTTGCCTAGATTTCTCAAATTACAGTTTTCACCTGATTTCTGTTAAAATAAAATTGTAACAATCTGCTCTAGCTCTATCCAGCTACCACAAAAATATTACCCATAAGGGTGTCAGGAGCCGCGATATGTTTGAATACAAGACTTTGATTGTACAGGATATAAGTTCTTTTCCTGGCCCGCACGTGACCGACATTGACGGGAAAAGTCTGCTGGAAGACCTGGGCGACGGGGAAGGCGAGAATTATAACTATATTCCCCTGCACCAGGCTCTCAACCAGTTTGGCAGGGAAGGCTGGCAAATTGACCATATCATAAATGAGGTTATTGATGGCGCTATCGTGATTTTGAAGCGTCAGCTCGATCAGGCATAAACAGGAATAAAGCAATATGAGTGTCGAAATTAACCGCACCGGGGCGCGCGGCCCGATAGACTTCAACCAGATTGAGCCGGTCAAGTTTCCCGGCTTTGTCATGACTGATGGACCCAGCTATGACGATATGACCCGCTGTATTCACTGCGGCTTATGTCTTCAGAACTGCCCCACTTACCGCGAAACCGGTATGGAAACTGAATCGCCCAGGGGCCGCCTCTACTTAATGCGGGCTTTTGCCGAGGGCAATATCGCGGCTGATAGTCCGAACCTGCACAAGCACCTGGATTTGTGCCTGCAATGCCGGGCCTGTGAAACGGCCTGTCCCAGCGGTGTGCGCTACGGCCACCTGATTGAAAAAACCCTGGACGAACTGAACCACCGGCCCGAAGTCGCCGCGAAACGGCGTAGCCCGGCTCAGAATATCATTC
>JAYSYV010001205.1:0-3616 GCA_043727245.1 Chloroflexota bacterium
CGTAAATCCAGGATATATCCGGCAGGGTTATTTTTCAGCAGCGGTCCTACTTTCTGGTCGAACTCGGCTATCGTATTGGTCCCAAAGACCTGGCGCATTTCGATATAGACAAGATTATTTGACAGCAGGGTTGCGTCCACCGAAGGGGCAATTAGCTCCTGGCGAGTTAGCTCGTATTCGGTATCTTTGTTGTTATCGGTAGGCCGCCGGAAAGTGACTTTAACTTTGGTGTTGACTTCGCCGCGTAACTGCTCGGAAACCGCCACCGGGTCGGTAATGGGGTCGGGTAAGCGGTTGCCGTTGATAGCTACCAGGATATCGCCTTCTTTAATACCGGCCTTTTCGATGGGACTATTAGAGATTACCCGTTTGACATAATACTTACCCTCTTTGATTTCAGGGGTCACGCCGAGGCCCACGAATTTGCCGCTAATGTGGTCGCTGTTGGCCTGGGCTACGGCTGGCCGGTTAAAAGCGCTAAAGCGGTCGCCAAGAGAAGCCACCGCCGCTTCTGCCGCCGCGTAAATCATGTCTTTGTGGCTGACTTTAGACTGTTCGTAATAGTTTTTATCTATCAGGCTAAAGGTTTGCTGCAAGACCAGCCATTGTTTGTGAGCATCGGACGGAATGCCGCTCCAATCCAGGATAGGCTTCTGGACGACTTCCAGGGGTGTACCTTCCAGCGAACGGGTCTGCATGAAGATAGTAAAGAAGATTCCGGCCATGAAGGCCACCAGCATGAAAAGCCCCCACCGGAAGGCCACCAAAAACTGGTTCAGCCGGTCGTAGCTGGTCGTAGCCGGTTTGGTGTATGGGCTGGCCGGGCTGGGAGTAGTTACCGGAGGTACTGGTTGAAGGGGTTGATTTTCCGTCAGGTGCTGTGAATTTACTTCAAATTGTTCATTCATTGATTTGCTTCCTAATATGTGTTAGACATGACTCAATAATCATAATTCAGTTAGTGGGTTCGGTCAATAGAACCTGACGACCAGATATGTTAAAATACAGCAGTCCGACCTGGGTTCTGGACCCTGGAAACCGCCAGGCCATCCAAAAGCCGGCCATAAAGGGCCGGACGCGGGCGAATATCCCGGAAATAAACATTTTAAGGATACTAGCGGCCTGGCCTGGTAAGGATGAGCGTGGGCGACTGTTTACGCCTTGACAATGAACTAACCATAATCTAGTATTTATGGTAGCAGAATGTGCGAGCTACCACGAGGAGATTTAACTTTATATGCGTAGTCGCGATGTTCGGCAAACTTTTGTAGATTATTTTGTCGAAAAAAACCACCTCCAGATACCTTCATCTTCGCTTGTTCCCCCGGCAGGAGATAAAACGGTTCTGCTAACTACAGCCGGGATGCAGCAAATGACCCCTTTTTTCCTGGGTCTGCAAAAGCCGCCCCAAAAACGCCTGACTACCGTCCAGAAAGTTTTCCGCACGCCCGATATTGATGAAGTCGGTGATTTAAGCCACCTGACTTTCTTTGAAATGCTGGGCAATTTCTCGGTCGGGGATTACTTTAAAGAAGGGGCTATCACTTTCGCCTGGGAACTGCTAACCCAGCGCTACGGCTTACCCGAAGACAAGCTTTACCCAACTATTTATCCGACCGACGAAGAAGCTTACGACATCTGGACCAAGAAAATCGGGCTGCCGGAAAACCGGGTGGTCCGGCTGGAAGATAACTGGTGGATTGCCGGGGAAACCGGCCCCTGCGGCCCCGACAGCGAGATTTATTACGACCTGGGGCCGGAATTTGACCCTGACCCTGACGCGAAGATGGGAATTTCGCCGCGCTACCTGGAAATCTGGAACCTGGTCTTTATGCAGTACAACCGCCAACCGGGCGGTCAGGATGTTCCGTTAGTCTCGAAGAACATAGATACAGGCATGGGTTTTGAGCGGCTGACGATGGTCTTGCAGGGCAAAGATTCGGTCCATCACACCGACATTTTTATGCCTATTATCGAGAAGGCCGCCGAAATTGCCGGGAAGACCTACGGCCAGAATACCAAGACCGACTATTCCATCCGGGTTATCGGCGACCACAGCCGGGCGGTGACTTTTCTGATTGCCGATGGCGTTCTGCCGGGTACGGAAGGCCGCTCCTATGTGTTGCGCCGAATTTTGCGGCGGGCTATCCGGCATGGCCGGTTGCTGGGGGTAGAGAAACCATTCCTGCGCCAGACCGCCCAGGTAGTCATGGACCAGATGGGCGAATTTTACCCGGACCTGCTACTGCGGCGCGACCATATCTTCCGCATCATTGAGATGGAAGAAGAAAGTTTTGGCCGGACCCTTCAGACCGGCTTGAACCGCCTGGAAGTTTTGATGAGCGTCAACCCGTTGGCCCCGACCGGCGGCCAAAGTAATGTTGCGCCAATTGAAGAAGACCTGGACGAAGTAGCTAATGACCAGAACAGAATAAACGGGGAAGATGCCTTCGACCTGGTGACTTCTCACGGCTTCCCGATTGACTTGATTGTCGAACTGGCGGTCGAACGCGGCTACACGGTTGACCTGGAAGGCTACCGGGCGGCTATGGAGCGACACCGCACTATCAGCCGGACCGATAGGTTTAGGATACAGAGCCAGAACCTGGACGATTATAAGGCGCTGGGTGTCACCAGTACGCCTTTCCGGGGCTATGAAGGAACCGTCTTTGATACGCCTGTGTTGGGTGTTTTCGTAGATGGCAAACGGGTTAAACAGGCTGAGGCCGGGCAGGATGTCGAGGTGGTGTTGGCCGAAACGCCTTTCTATGTCGAGAGCGGCGGTCAGGTCAGCGATACGGGCTATATAAAGACTGAAACCGGCACTTTTATGGTAGAAAATTCCTACAAGCCGCTGGGCGATATGGTGGTCCACCAGGGCCGGGTAGCCGAGGGTTATATCGCGGCTGACGATACGGCGACAGCCGTTGTCGAGGAAAGCCGCCGCCTGGATACCGCCCGTAACCACACTGGCACTCACATTTTGCACCGCGCCCTGAAAGACGTACTGGGTGATGAGGTCGGACAGGCCGGGTCGCTGGTCGCGCCGGACCGCTTGCGCTTCGACTTTACCTTCCACGATTCGATTAACGAGGAGCAATTGCAGCAAATCCAGCAGATTGTGAATGCCAAAATCCGGGACGATTTGCCGGTGGAGATTAAAGAAATGCCGCTGGATGAAGCCAAAAAGAGTGGCGCAGTGATGATGTTTGGCGAGAAGTACGGCGACAAAGTGCGGGTAATCAGTATTGGCGATTATTCCACCGAATTGTGCGGTGGTACGCACCTGCGCCGGAGCGGCCAGATTGGCATGATGGTAGTCACAGCCGAAGGCAGCGTCAGCAGCGGGGTCCGCCGGATTGAAGCAGTGACGGGCCGGGTGGCCGAAAAGTATATTCAGGATAGGCTGAAGCTGGTAACACAGACAGCCTCGGCCCTCCAGACCAGGCCGGAGAATTTGCCGGAAGAAGCCGCCGGAACTCGCCAGCGCGTTCGCGAACTCGAACGCGAGTTAGCACAACTGCGCCAGAAACAGGCTCTGGCTGAATCCGGTGAGCTTTTGAATAAAACCCAGGATGTAAACGGGGTCAAGGTATTGGCGGTGGAAGCCAACGCT
>JAYSYV010001206.1:0-1062 GCA_043727245.1 Chloroflexota bacterium
CCCCTCAAATCTTGAACTGGGTCCGGTTTGTCCAGGGTATACATATGCCCCCGCCTACCCTTGAAGAAGCCCGCAATTATAAGTACAGCCCGTCCGAAGAAGCTATCCGCCAGCAGACCCGTTCTCGCGGCATTATTGGCAGCGTGGAACGGGTAATGTATAAATTGGAGCATCTGATTAAAGAGGGTCAGGTGGACGAACTCATGATTTTAACAATGGTCCCGGACCAGGAGGCTCGCCGTCACTCTTACGACCTGCTGGCGAAAGCCTTCAACCTGAAGCCTGCACTGGCCGGGATAAAAAGTTAAACACTAAACTCACCTGAAACCAATATTCTGCCCAAATCCGGGCAGGGTATTTTTATGGCCTTATTACTTGTGTTGAGTTGGCCGAAAAGGTTATATTACTGGTTACTGATTACTGATTACTCACAAGCGAGGTAAACTTATGCAAGTCCTGACGGTGGATGTAGGAACCGGCACGCAGGATATTTTTCTTTACGACAGCCAGAAAAGCCTTGAAAACGGCTACCAGTTAATCATGCCTTCAGCGACCGTCCGGTTGGCTAACCGGGTCAAAGAAGCGACCCGGCAAAAGCGGCCTTTGCTGTTAGAAGGGGTGTTGATGGGTGGCGGGCCGGTTGGTTGGGCCGTGCGGGACCATGCCCTGGCCGGGTGTGCGGTCTATTGTCTGCCCGACCCGGCCCGCACTTTCGATGACGACCCGGCGCGAGTGGCCGAGATGGGTATCCGGGTTATCGGGGAAGCTGAAATTAAGAGCCTGGTCGGGAGTCACCCGGACCTGGAACGGGTAAAGCTGGGCGATTTTGATTTTGGGCCGGTCAAGGCCGCTTTTGCTGCCTTTGGCTTTGAACTAAAACCGGATGCCCTGGCGGTGGCGGTCTTCGACCACGGGGCCGCGCCGCCAGAGATTTCCGACCGAACTTTCCGGTTTGAATTTATTGCCGAAAGCCTGGGCCAGACCAATGACCTGAGTGTCTTCGCTTATCCAGCCGACCAGATTCCGCCGCGCCTGACTCGCTTTGAAGCGGTTGCCCGTACC
>JAYSYV010001207.1:0-3610 GCA_043727245.1 Chloroflexota bacterium
TCCATGCGAGGGCGGCGGGGCTTGCACCTGCTCAAAGGCAAAGTCGAAGACCGTCAGCTAACCAACGGTCCCGGCAAACTCTGTCAGGCTATGGGCATCAACGGCTCTTTCAACGGTCAACCCCTGGACGGCCCTCGCCTGTATCTGACGGAAACGCCGCCGACTAAGGGATTAGCGCCTTTTGAGATAGTCGAAAGCACTCGGATTGGCATTACACGTGGGGTAGATTTCCCCTGGCGCTATTACGTCAAAGGCAATCGCTTTGTATCCCGGTCTTAGTGGTTTATTTTAATTTCTCGTTGTCTTCTCCGTCAATATCAGGGTTATTTATTGGGTCGTCCTCGATCAAGTCTACGAAGTCAGCCGACTCAACCGGGTTAAGTCCATCGCTGGTGCTGTGGCCGTTACCGTTATGGCCGTTGGGATCGGTCAGAACTTTGCCACTAACGTCAACCGGCAGACGCAGACTATCCAGTTCGGTTCCTTTGCCCCGCACCATCGCTGCCGCCGCCTGTTCTTCGCGCACTACCGCCACCGAGGCCACAGCATCGCCCTTGTTCTTACCCTCTTTGAAGGTCATAACCATGACCCCCGAAGTAGCTCGACCCTGTTGGCTGATGTCGTGGGCAGCGATACGGGTGACCATGCCGCTGGTAGTCATCAGCATAATCTCATCGTTGCCCTTGACTACCCGTGTCGCCACAATCCGACCGCTCTTATCGCCGATACGCATAGCAATAACACCCTGCCCATAGCGCCCGTGAATCGGGAATTCTTCCAGGGGAGTGCGTTTGCCTATGCCGTTAGAGGTAATAATTAGCAAGTCGGCCCCCGGATCAACCAGGTCCATCCCGACCACGTAATCACTATTATTGACCAATCGGATGGCGTTCACCCCGACCGTATCGCGACCCATGGGCCGGACCTCCGTCACGCGGAAGCGAATGGTCTTGCCTTCGGCAGTCGTCATAATTACTTCGCCATTACCGGAAGTTTCCCAGACGAAACTTAACTCGTCCGTTTCTTCCAGCCGGATAGCAATCAAGCCGTTTGCCCGCACTGCGGCAAACTCGCTCAGGTTAGTCCGTTTAATCTTGCCGTTACGGGTAGCCATAATCAGGTATTCCGAATTGACAAAACCGCTGACCGGCAAGACGCTTGTGATATGTTCGTTCTGCGTGACCGAAATCAGATTGATAATCGGCAACCCTTTAGTAGTCCGGCCCGAATCGGGTATTTCGTGGGCTTTAAGCTGGAAGACCCGCCCTTTATTGGTGAAGAAAAGCAGGCTATCCAGCGTGCTGCATATAATCGTATGCTTGATAGCATCTTCTTCACGGGTGGTCATGCCGGTGATACCCTTGCCGCCCCGGCGTTGGGTCTTGTATGTATCGTGAGCCAGCCGCTTGATATAACCCTTGTTGGTGACAGTCACCAGGATTAGCTCATCCGGGATTAAATCTTCGACCGAGAAATCCGACTCAACCCCAGCCATAATAGTCGTCCGGCGAGCATCGCCGTATTTATCGCGCAAATACTTGAGGTCATCTTTAATCAGGCCGAGAACTTTTTCAGGATGCTCTAGCAGGTCTTGCAGGTAAGCAATATTCTTGCGGATTTCGCTGAATTCATCCTCAATCCGCTGGCGCTCCAGGGCGGCGAGGCGGCCTAACTGCATTTCCAAAATGGCAACGGCCTGTTCCTCGCTCAACTGGAAACTTTCCATCAGCGAAGTACGAGCTAAGTCACGGCTCTTGGACTGGCGGATACTTCTTATAATCGCGTCAATCTGGTCAATGGCGCGCAGCAAACCTTCCAGGATATGGGCGCGGCGCTGGGCCTTATCCAGTTCAAAACGGGATCGGCGTGAAATTACCAGTTGCCGCCAGGCGATATGCTCACGCAAAATCCGGCGCAAAGTGAGCAACTTGGGTTCCATGCCGTTTTCGACCAGGGCCAGCAAGTTGCAGCTAAAGGAGGTCTGAAGCTGGGTATATTTGAAAAGTTGGTTCAGAACTTTTTTAGGCTGGGCATCGCGTTTCAGGTCAATTACCAGGCGGATACCAGTCCGGTCACTCTCGTTATTCATGTCCGAGATACCGTCTAACTTGCCATCTTTGACCAGTTCAGCAATACGTTCCTGCAAAGTCTTCATACTGACCTGGTAGGGTAGTTCGGTGACAATAATGCTGAAACGGTTCCGGTTTTCCTCGATATGGGCTTTAGCCCGCACAATGATGCGGCCTCGCCCGGTGCTGTAGGCTTCTTTAATACCGTCGCGGCCCAGGATAATCCCGCCGGTCGGGAAGTCCGGCCCCGGCAGGTATTCGAGCAGTTCATCTACCGTCGCGTCCGGGTGGTCGGCCAGGTAAATCAATACATCGCATAACTCGGTCAGGTTGTGCGGCGGAATATTGGTCGCCATACCAACCGCGATACCCTGCGCCCCGTTCAAAAGCAAGTTTGGCAGTTTGGCCGGTAAAGCGCTGGGCTGAGTCTCGCTGCCATCATAGTTCGGTACGAAATCAACGGTATCTTTCTCCAGGTCCTGCAACAATTCCTCGGCAATAGGAGTCATCCGGGCTTCGGTATAGCGCGAGGCGGCAGCCGGGTCGTCTTCAATCGAACCAAAGTTTCCTTGCCCATCAATCAAGAGATAACGCAAAGAAAAATCCTGGGCCATACGGACCATGGTTTCGTAAATAGAGGAATCACCGTGAGGGTGATACTTACCCATTACATCACCGACAATACGGGCGCTCTTGCGATAAGGCCCATTGAAGCGGTAATTATTTTCGGACATTGAATAGAGGATACGCCGTTGCACCGGCTTGAGGCCATCGCGTACGTCCGGCAAAGCGCGTTGAACAATTACGCTCATAGCATAGTCCAGGTAAGCGGTCCGCATTTCCTGGTCAATATCCACTACCCGTATATTGCCCAAATTGCCGTCATTGACGATTTCCATAGAGGTGTAACTTTCCCTTCTCTGCATTCTCAGATATTATTACTTTAACTGGTATATTATACTATTTTTTAACTGAAAATTCAAGAAATTAGACATTTCGAGCAAATTTTTTAGCCTATTGCAATGGGATAAATAAATTAACTAAAATGGATTTTGTTCTAACTTAATATTGGCATAAGTAAAGTACTTATTATTGACTAAATTTGCCGGTATTTTACCAGGCGGCCTATTCCAAAAAACGTCAGTCCAACCAGATAATATGCTATACTGCCCTCCATTACTGGATGTAAAGAATCTATTAACCAATCGACTTTTATTAGCTTAAAATATTCGGGGAAATCGTGGCCCTTTACATTACCCTGTGCGGCAATATTGGAGTAGGCAAAACCACCCTGGCCGGGATTATGGCCGAACGCTGGCGCTGGCAGCTTTTCCAGGAGTCGGTAGAGGACCATCCTTACCTGGCGGATTATTACGCCGAACGGTCCCGCTGGGCCTTACCCAGCCAGCTTGTTTTCCTGGAACGGACCTTTCGCCAGCAGCTAACCATCACGCGAGGCGAAGTCAATTCGGTCCAGGAACGCAGCGCCGCCGAAAACTTTATGGTCTTTGGCCGAACCCTTTTTGAAGCAAGCATCCTGT
>JAYSYV010001208.1:0-1060 GCA_043727245.1 Chloroflexota bacterium
CCGGTGTACGAAACAGCGATATGATGGAGAGCTACTCCAATTGACCAGTTCTCGCCCGGGCATATTTGCTGCCATTGCGGGCCGGTTAAACCTTCTACCAGGGCGATAACTTCCCGGTTTACCGCCTCAAAACGCTCCGCCAGGGCATTTGCTTGTTCTCCCATAACACCTCCTATTTCCAAAGTCATCAGAAAACCCAACCTCATTGTTGATGTTAAAACTCACCCGCTTATTATAGCCCCTATGTGGAAAAGGCAAAAGGTAAGAAGCTCGAATAAAGCTGGCACTAAAATTGCGTGTTTTTTCACAATGGGCTTAACTGAAGAAAATATTTTTTAATTTATTGGCCGAATAAATAGTAAAGTTAAAAATAGAATATTAAAAAGAAAGTTGTAAAGTAGAATGTTTAACCCTGACAGCCCAATGGAACAGGTCCAATGCCCCATCGGACTGCAAATGGTTCGACCCAGCCAGATTGCCAGCGCGTTTGATATAGAACCGGCTGTGTTGAATTACCTGCAAGAAAAATATCCTCTGTGGCAGCCGGAGCAGGGCGTGTGTATTAACTGTGTCCAGGTGGCCCTGGAGGGTCTAATGCAAGAGTAGGCCCAAAATCCCGATAATACCCCGACCATAGCGGTCTACGGTATTTTGCCGGTCGAGTTGCGGCTGGGTGTCAACGGTCACTTTAACGGCGCAGGTGTTACGCTGGCTTTCCTGGATTCGGGCTTTTCGACTCATCCCGACCTGGAAGGCCGCATAAAACTTTACGTGGATGCTTCCACCCCGGAAATTCGGGAATTACAAGAAGTCGAACAAAGCGGAGTTTCAAGCTGGCACGGCCTGATGACCTCGGTAGTGGCCTGTGGAAGCGGCAGCCTGAGCAGCGGACTTTACCGGGGGCTGGCTTCAGGAGCAGAAGTAGTGCTGGTAAAAGTCAGCAACCTGGAAGGGCATATCACGGAAGAAGGGATTGGGCGCGGGTTGGCCTGGGTGCTGGCAAACGGTCCCCGCTATGGAGTCAAGATTGTCAATATCTCGCTGGGCGGAAATCGGCCCA
>JAYSYV010001209.1:0-1059 GCA_043727245.1 Chloroflexota bacterium
GGTTGGGCTTATGACGTTGGCTATCAGGATTACCACTGGAGCGAGGCCAAAGCCGCTCAAGGCATCATGGCAAATTATATCCCCGTAGCCTTTGACGTAATCCTGAATCCCCTGAAACAACACATCCTTCCCCAGAATACCCTGAAGAACAAATTTGCCCAGCAGCATTGGAGTCCTATGAGTTCAGGTACCTCTATAAAAGCAGAAATCCTTGAAGCTCTTGAAAAAATCTGGGATGAAACAATCCGAAAACAGGGTTTAACACAGCATTCCAATTATGATGAAGCCATACCTTTTATTGATGCTTATCTCGAAGCTCACTCACCGAAAGTAGTAGCTACCAATCCCGGCCCTGATGTTATAGAGGAAGGGCGCCTTATATCTTCATCTGGCCCTTCTCAACAGCCAACGAACCCGCCTACCCAGAATACACCCGACCTGTTACCTGAACGCTATGTTGAAGTATCCAAATCAGATATAGCCGCCGCCATCGCCGAAGAAGAAACCTACCAGGAAGGCAAATCTTCCACCACCCTGGTCAACCGTTACGAACGCGATCCTAAAGCACGCGCCGAAGCCCTTCGCCTTCACGGCACCACCTGTCAGGCTTGTGGTTTTTCTTTCGAGCAATTTTATGGTATACATGGCAAATATTTCATCCAGGTCCATCACCTGAAACCAATTTCCAGTTATGGAGCATCCAAACCTACAGTCCCTGCTACCGACCTGACCGTTCTTTGTTCCAACTGTCACAGCATGGTTCATCGTAAGCCCCAGGCTCCGCTTACTATTGACCAACTGAAAATGCTTATTGACGCTCAAAATCATAAGAATTAAACTTTAGCAATTCTTAGTTCCTTAACTTACTATTCGACAAAATATCGGAGAAAGCTAATGGCCCAGAGCAAAGACTTTGATGATTACCGGTTCCGTGATAAACGCACCAACATTCCTCCGGCTGGCCTGGCCGCCCAGGGTAAAGTTACCAAAGAACCGCCTACCCGCTATTTCTACGACCCGCATCTTTCGCCTGTCCTTCGTTCCGACCCTACCGGCGAA
>JAYSYV010001210.1:0-1059 GCA_043727245.1 Chloroflexota bacterium
CTCCGGGCCGTCAAAGGAGCCTGGCAAGTTTATGATGACAGCGTCAGGGGAAAAGCGAGTACCATCTATGCTTAATTTCGAGGAAGCAAGGGAACGCTACGCGGCAAAACCCTTTTTTAAAGTAGCTGTCAACAGACAAGTTATCAATAAGAGCCGGGACTGGGAGACGCTTGCGACAGGGTTTGTCAATTACGAAATGACCCAGGAGCAACTTGCCTTTGAAATCAATAAGGGCCACGCTTTTACCACTCACCACATTGGCCGCCGCCAGCAGGAGAACTTTGTTGCCGCCGGGTACGTGGCATTGGACTTTGATAAAGCCAGCGTGGAAGAACTCGCCGGCATAATGAACGACCCGGTGGTAAAGAAATATTACGGTATCTTCTACTACACGGCGAGTTCTACGGATGAGCAGCCGAAGTTCAGGGTACTCTTTCAGCTTGAGAATAGTATTACGGACCGCAACATTTACCAGAAAACCGTGCAAGCTTTTATCTGGCGCTTCTCGGCTACAGCCGACAACACTTGCAAAGACCCCTGCCGGTTGTTTTACGGTAGTAAAGATAAGTTACCCACTGTTACCGGCAGCATTATCCCTGACGGCGAAGTGCAGAAGATACTCGTAACTTACGAAAGGGACCGGGAGTACGAGGAGAAGCTGCGCGAGTTTGCGGGTAAGGTAAGCGGGCGGCTTGTCCATAACATCTCGGACAACTCAAAGAAACTGATATTCGATAAGACCCTGGAAAGCCACTGCATCCGGGTAAGGATGGCCCCGGAAGGAACCAGGCACGACACTCTCATCAGGACCGCCAGGGCGCTTGGAGGGTATCTGGCCGGTGAACCGGGTGTGGTGGACGAGGGCGAGGTGCGGCGGCGCTTAGAGGGGGCTTACAGCAGTCATCAGGGCTACAACAAACACGATATGCAGACCTCTATAGACTACGGTCTGAGGGTCGGGCAATTAAGCCCTTTAAATATTGAAACCCTTACCAGACCGAACATTGAAAATGTACGCTTAGATGGCGAAAGTGACGGTACGGAAACGGAAGAAGCTCC
>JAYSYV010001211.1:0-1058 GCA_043727245.1 Chloroflexota bacterium
CGAAATGTGGTGATACGCTATCCCACCAACATGGCCGTAACGAAAATGACGCTGGCTAAACAGGCTGTTTTCGGCCAGGGCGATCTTGGTGCCATCGGCGATAGCCACCTTCTCGTTACCCCACATTTTTGGCAGACTGAAACGGCTGTAAGCATTGATCAGGTCAGTACTGGCTGCTTCCAGCCTGGCTGCCGTAATATGCGAGCGATTGACGAAGCCTAACTGCTGAGCGCTAACCACCTCACCCAGGTGGGCCGCCGTTTGAACCGGACCCAGCCTGGCGCCATAGGCAAAGCTGGTAAATATATATTTCTCGATTGGCCTTTCCAGCTTAACTTCGGTGTTAGCAAGAGGCCCAAAATGGCGGGTCCACTTACACCAGAACTCAGTATTTGCCAGGATTTGTAGCAAGCTATGCGGAGCGGCATTAAGTTTGTGGTGGACTGCGCCTAAAAGCGCCCCATAAGTAGCCGAAACCTCTTTAGCCTTAGCCTTTTTAAGTACCGGCAAACCCCGCTCATCAATACTGACACTCTCGTTAACCGGTAAAGCCGCGTCAACGGCCTGAGCAGTTCTACTAAGGACTTCTTTTAAGCGGTTAACAAAGCTTGCGGCGTCCGGGCCTAGCTCTAAAGCCTGACAATACTCGCCTAGAAGGGGCTGGCACTCTTCCCAGGAAAGCAGTTCGGCCCGGTAATCGGCGTAATCCTGGGAACCTTCTACATACATATCGCCGGTTCTCAATTCAAAAGCCAGGTAACTAAAAACACAAATTTCCAATAACCTGCGGTTAAGCCGGTATTTTTGGCGGCCCTTTTTGCGAACTCGAACCGTTCGCTGCCAACCTTCATTGGCAAAATCAAGCTCCAGGGTATCATCTAACCACTTAGCCCGGCTGGATTGTTGCTCAAGTATGAGGGTAAGCGCCTTTTCGAGAGTTTGATTGTGGGTAGCCGAATGAATTTTTAGAGAGCGGATCAAGCGAAAGAGGGTGGCTCAATGGCTTTTGAAAAATGGGGGTAAAAGCGGCAAATAGTTATTGCCGTTATAGGCGCTAA
>JAYSYV010001212.1:0-3605 GCA_043727245.1 Chloroflexota bacterium
TGCTGATAATCGGGCCATTTATCAGGTTTGAATTATTGGGGCCGGGACTTCTTTTGTTCTACATTTCGCTGCGACTTTTAATCCGAAAAATCCTCCAACCGGCCTACCGCTCCGACCTGCTGACCCTGGTGGACGTTTTCGCCCTGCTTTGCGTAGCGGTGGCGGCGGGGCTGACTTTATTTTGCGAATTGTTCTATATAAAGGATATTTACACCAACCGCTTTAATACCATGATGAAATTCTGGTATCAACTGTGGGTTCTGTACGGTATTGCCGGGGTCTATTTCACAGTGCGGGTAGTGGGCTGGCGCTGGCCGGTTTTAAGTAATTCTCTCCGAGAAACCCGGTCCTATTTCTGGAAACCAAAGTTTGGTTTGCCGGGTAACGTCCGGGCTTTCTGGGCTGGTTTGACCGCGCCGGGAAACTTTTCAAGCCTCAAACAGGCCGAGGTACAGGTCACCGAAGGGCCGGATTTCAACCACTATAACACGGCTTCGGTAATTAAAACCGCCCCTGAAATATATAGCGGCCCTGACCGGCCTGGTTTTTCGAGCAACCCTGAATTTAAGCCGGTCCCACCGGTTGAAAGCGGCCAGCCCTGGTACTTGCGCCGGGTCTGGACCGTCCTGATGGCGCTGTTGATGCTTTCGGCGACCGCTTTGCCGGTCCTGGGTTACTATCAGATGACAAATCATTATACCAATCGGGTCGGGCTGAACGGCGAAAGCTGGTACGCCGAGTCCTTTCCCGATGAATACCCGGCCATGCAGTTTCTACGCAACTACACTATCAACCAGCCGAGCCGGCGCGGGGTGGTGCTGGAAGCCAACGGCATGAATTATAGCTGGGGCAACCGGGTCAGCACTTACACCGGTCTGCCGACTATCGTGGGCTGGCCTTTCCATGAATTGCAATGGCGAGGGAATTTGCCGGAACTGGAAATCTGGGAAAGCTGGCTGGATATGGACCGGATTTATGAGATGACCGACCGGACCAATGCCCTGGCCTTGCTCAAGAAGCACAATGTCCGCTATGTTTTCGTGGGACAGGCTGAAAACGGTAGCCGCAGCCTGTTTTCGGACCAGCGCGAGTTCAAAAAGTATTCTCCTGAAGCTTTAGCGAAGTTCGGCGACTTTATGAAGACCATTTATGCCGACTCCGCTCACAATATTTATATTTACGCTTTTGAATAAACATTTGGCAACCGGGTCGGGCTACTTTATAATAACTCAAGACTTTAATTCCAATCTGAAAAAAGGAAACCTTGCTTGAGCCTGGAAAAAACCCTGAAAAAGCCGAGTCCGGTGCCAGATGTTAAACCGACCCCGAATATCAATCAGCAGTTGGCCGCTTTGGAAGCGCTGCTTTTCGTGGCCGGTGACGCGGTAAACCTGGCTGACCTGGGCAAAGCCCTGGAAGCTGAACCTGGCTGGCTGGAGGAACTTATTGCGGCCTTAAGCACCGACTACGAGGCCCAGGAACGGGGCTTTCGGGTGTATAGGCACAACGGGCAGGTCCAACTGGTTACAGCGCCCCAGGTGGCTTTTTACATTGAAAAATTCCTGGGCTTGCAGTCGGCCAATAAACTTTCGGCGGCGGCCCTGGAAACACTGATAATTATTGCCTACCGTCAACCGGTGACGCGGGCTATCGTAGAAGCGGTGCGCGGAGTTGATAGCAGCGGGGTAATTAATACTTTGCAGGCACGCGGCTTGATTGAAGAAGTAGGCCGGGCGGAAACGGTAGGGCATCCGGTCCTCTTTGGCACTACCTTTGAATTTCTACACCAGTTTGGCCTCGCCAGCCTTAAAGATTTGCCGCCGATGGAGGGTTTGACACTCCCGGCCAACCACCAAAAAGACGCTTAATAGGCCAGTCGTTCTTGAAATCACCGCTCGAATAGCTTATATTAGCTGTACCAATCTTTTGGTATACGGTTGTTGAAGCGGTAGACGAGTAAAAATATGCAAAAGGGTAAATATTGGTCGGGCAAACTGTCCGAGGCGGTCGAAAATTTAGATCGGCAAGAGCAACCGGAAACCTGGCTGACTCAACTAAAAGAGGAAGTAGAGGAGCGCCGGTTGGCCGAAACCGACGCTCAATTTCGCCGCGATGAACTGATGGCCCACCTCCTGAGCGAGATGAACAAGGTCCGGTCGGTCGAGTTGTTAGAAGAAATGAACCGGGAAGTGCTGAGTAACCAGGGCCGGGTAGAGCCTATTTTCACGGTCCGGCACGAGCTTTGCCTTAGTTGGCCGGTGTCGGGGGGCCGTAATAAGATTGCGGTCGGGGCCGATTATGATGAAGCGACCTCCGGTTATTACCTGTTAGTTAACGGCAAAGACCAGCAGCGCATCCCCACCACCGAAGAAGATTTGAAAAAAGCTTTGCTAAAAGCATTCCGGGAACCTCGTTTTGACGCTGGCGGCTGGTAAATTTTCCTCCGAAGGTTAAGTTAGGTTAAGATTAACCGTTTGCTGGATAATTAGGGTCTACACCCTATTACCGGCAAACGGTTTTTGGCTTATAATGAGCCAAATTCCCGTCCTTTTACTTAAAGGGCGAATATTCGCAACTCGCCCGAAGTCAAAATAGTTTATCTGAGAAAAAATATGAACCTAACCGTTCTTTTACCGTTACTTGCATCTGTGGTCAGCTTTTTATTTACCCTGATGGTGTTGGACCAGTTCTTACACAAGTATAAGACCTATCAAATAGTCTGGACTATCGGCCTTTTTCTGTTTTCGGTGGCTTCTTTTGCCCAGTTCCTGGGTACAGCCAACGGCTGGCAGTCCGATACCAACTATTACCGCCTGTGGTATATCTGTGGCGCGATGGGGACCAGCGCTTACCTCGGAATGGGTACTATCTTCCTGATCGCCAGGCGAAAATTGGCGGTAGGCACGCTTATTGGCCTGACCATTGCTTTTATAGTGGCGGCAGTGCTGGTCTTTACCGCACCCGTGGAAGTGACCGCTTTACCCCTGGTTTCAACCGAAGAAGTTAAAGGCACGGGCTTTCCGTCTTATGTCCGCCTTTTGACCCCATTTTTCAATATCTTCGGGGCCGGGTTCCTGGCTTTTGGGGCGGCTCAGAGTGCCTGGGTCTTCTGGAGCAAGCGGATTAAGTTGTACCGGGTGGTCAGTAATTGCTGTATCTTTGGTGGGGCTATGGCGGCCAGTGCAGCCGGTACTATCGAGCGATTTCACCTGGCGAACGGGGCTGATGCTTTTTCGCTGGCGACTTTGCTGGGCGTTACCCTGATTTTTATCGGCTTCTTAATCAGCATCGAGGTTTTCAACGAATTTAGAGTGCCTTTCACCAATATTACCCTTAAAGAGCGTAGAGCTTTGCCGGAGAATGGCCCGGTCCTGGCCGTCACTTCCAACGCGCAAAGCCAGCTTTGAGGGTTTGATTTCCAGGCGGTACTTTACCTTGCCGGTCTGGAAGCTTATAATAGAAAAACCGGAATTTCGAGGGGCAGCCGACCGGCTGCTCTTTTTGCGCCGGGAGAAACAAGATAAGCCTAAAACCTGCAACGTTTTACGAAAAAGGGTTTTTATTGAGCCGCAGAACTATTACTTTAATCAATCATGTTACACAGG
>JAYSYV010001213.1:0-1057 GCA_043727245.1 Chloroflexota bacterium
CGAAAAATAATCTGGCAGGTTCACCTGGCCTTCCAGGAAGTCCTGAAAACCAGTGGGAAAACGACTTTTCCCTACGCTCGTGACCTGGCCGAGCAAATCAGCAGTCAATATGACGGGCTGGGTAAATATGACGCCGTTGTTGTAGACGAAGCCCAGGACCTTGATCCGAGTGTGTTGCGCATTCTAATCCGGCTGTGCCAGACTACCAACCGCCTTTTCGTAACCGCCGATGCCAACCAATCCATTTATGGCAGCGGCTTCAACTGGAGCGATGTCCATGCGGATTTGCGTTTCCAGGGCCGGACTGGCCTGTTAAAAGCTAACTACCGCTCCACTCGCGAGATTGGCGAAGCGGCTCAATCTTACCTGGCGGCCGGAACCCTGGACGATGAGCCGGTAGAGCGGGTTTACATAAATAACGGCCCACCTCCGGCAGCCCGGTGTGTGCAAAATACCGGGGATGAGGCCGCTTTACTGGCGAGTTTTCTAAAGAAAGCGGCTCGTGACTTCCGGTTAGGATTGGGAGCCTGTGCCGTGCTGTGTCCGACCGAAAACGCCGGGAAAGCCCTGGCCGCCCGCCTGACTAAACTAGAAGTACCGGCTAACTTCATGTCCGGTAAAGACCTGGATCTCACCCGGCCAGGGATAAAAATATTGACCCTTAAATCTTCCAAGGGGTTGGAGTTCCCAATAGTATCCCTGGCCGGATTCTTCGACAGCTATTACCCGGTAATCCCGACCTCCGCGACCGCTGAAGAAAGGGCAGAAATCAATAACCGGGAACGCCGCACCATGTTTGTCGGGATGACCCGGACCATGCGGGCTTTGCTGGTTATCGTACCGGTTCAGAGCCAGTCCGACCTTCTAACCGGGTTTGATGGTAAGCTGTGGAACCTGGGCCACCAATCCGAAAACCAAAATTATTTATAGTCTGGATAATTGATGAAAACCTTTACCCTACCCGGCAACCTGAATTTAGAGCTGGACCTGCCAGAACTGAATCGTCAAATGAAGGGCGGAGAAATAAACCTGGACTGGACGGCTGTTCAGGAAATTG
>JAYSYV010001214.1:0-3599 GCA_043727245.1 Chloroflexota bacterium
ATTATAAATTGCATCAATTTCGGGGTCGGCCAACAATTCTTCGTAAGAGCCGTAAGCCTTTGGAATACCCAGTTTGGCCGCCGCTTCCTGGGCGCTTTCCAACTTGCGTGAAGCAATTGCCGTAATGTCGCAAAATTCCCCCTTCTGCATGGCCGCTATTACCCGGTTAGTCCCTATTTTGGCCGTACTTATTATTCCCCAGCGAACTTTTCCCAAGACGTTTCTCCTCTTTGATAGCGAAAGTTATGATTTTAACAAGACCTAAAATCGAAAAGGTGGCGCTGTTTATAGACAGGAATCAAAACCCTACTATATAACGCGATAATTATAATCCTTTTAACAATCTATGTTAAAATTGGTAGCAATTACGCAACTAATTTCCTTTAACCGAATTTGCCAGTTTAGTGCCACTACTTAACATCAATTAAGGTGGTTGAACAGGCAAGAATAGCCTAAAATTTAAAATTGCCGACTGCTTTTGGCATTTATTACTTTAACCGATCAAGGAGGATCATACTATGGAAGGCAGTGTTGTTCAAACTCGCCAGGGGGCCGTCAGCGGGACCAACGAAAATGGGGTGCTGGCTTTTAAGGGCATTCCTTACGCCGCGCCCCCTTTTGGACCCAATCGCTTTCAACCGCCCCAACTCCACGCCGCCTGGGAAGGTGTCTGGGATGGTAGCCAGTACGGCCCGACCGCCCCTAAACCACCTTATTTCCCACCTTTTGATAGCCTGTTGCCAGAACCGTCTATGCCCGGCGAAGAGTGCTTGAACCTGAATATCTGGACACCTGCCACCGAAGGAGCTAATTTGCCGGTAATGGTCTGGGTTCACGGTGGGGCTTTCGCCAATGGAACCGGCGCTATATCTATTTATGAGGGTAATAAATTTGCCCGTGATGGCATAGTTTGCGTCACGATTAATTATCGCCTGGGTGCAGACGGCTTCCTCTACCTGGGAGAAGGGACCGGCAACCTGGGTATCCTGGACCAGATTGCCGCTCTTGAATGGGTAAAAGAGAATATTGCCGCTTTTGGGGGCGACCCGGCCAACGTCACTATCTTTGGCGAGTCGGCGGGGGCTTTCAGTGTCAGCACTTTGCTTTCATTGCCACAGACCAGGGGTCTTTTTCGCAGGGTAATCGCCCAGAGCGGGGCCGGACACCATGTGCTTTCCCCGGCTACGGCCCAGCGGGTTGGCGGCTACCTGGCCGAAAAGCTCAATGTCCCAGCCACTCTTGAGGCTATTGCGGCTGTGCCTACCGCGCAATTACTCCAGGCCCAGGTCGAGCTAAGTGGCGAAGCTTTCGCGAATCCCGACCCGGCGCGCTGGGGCGAGGTTGCAGCTAACCTCATGCCGTTTGAGCCGGTAGTAGACGGTTCAACTATACCGGCCCGGCCAATAGATGCTATCCGGGCGGGAGCCAGCCAGGGCATCGATATTTTGATTGGAACCAACACCGAGGAAGAGCGCCTGTTTATGGTTCCCAACAGCGTGGTTGATTACATCAATGAAGATATTCTGAAAGGTGCGGTGGGGGCTTACGGGTTGAATGTTGAGGAAACACTTGCTACCTACCGGGATATTCGCCCGAACGCTACAGCCGGGGATTTGATGGAGGCGATTGTTACCGACTGGTTCTTTCGCATCCCGGCTATCCAGCTGGCCGAAGCCCACAGCAAGCAGGCCGATGGCGGCATCTATATGTACGAATTTGCCTGGCGTTCACCGCTATTCAATGGGCGGTTGGGAGCTTGTCACGCTCTCGAAATCGGCTTCGTCTTTGATACCCTGGACAAGCCGGATAACGCCTCGCTGACCGGTCCAAACCCACCGCAATCCCTGGCCGATACAATGCACGCGGCCTGGGTGGCTTTTGCTAAAACCGGCTATCCCGGCTGGCCGCAGTACGACCTCGAAAAGCGGGCTACTATGCGGTTTGACGAGGATTCGCAGATTGTGAACGACCCTCGTTCGGCGGAAAGAACGCTCTGGGAAGGCCACCGTTAAGCCAATAGTTGTTATAATAAAAGCGCTCATGCTAACACGGGGCGCTTTTTAAATGGTAAACTGATTTTAGAAGAAGTGAAGAAAAAGGAAATTTGAATTTGGCAGACTTTTACGCCCGGACCAATAATTTTGTTAGCGAAATGGTCAGTGCTTGCCAGGGTTCAACCTCGGCCCAGCAAAAAGTTAGCTTGCTGGTCGGTCAGATGATGCAGGATGCCGCTACCAGGCAACTCACTCAGAGCTTGATGCAGATTATTGTCGGGGAGCGCGACCGTTCCCGGCTTACCGACCATCTCGAAGGTGAGCCTTTATTACTGGTTAACCGGATTCTGGATGAACTTGACCGCTAAACCCTCCTAATTTTGGAGCATCTAATCAAATCTTGAAAATATCTTAATTTTCGCTTCACAATTCCAGGTTAAAATCGATGTTAGATAAAAAGTATAGATTACTGGCCTTGCCAGCCTATGAATGTTGGCAAGGCCAATTGTAATTTAGGAGTAAGTTAAACAATGGACGGTGTACCGGGATTAGGGCTGCTGGTGGTAGTATTGCTGGTAGCGCTTAACGGGTTTTTCGTAGCAGGTGAGTTCGCGTTAGTTAAAGTTAGAAAGACCAGGATTGACCAACTGGTAGAGGAGGGCAAAGGAGCCGCCAGGACAGTTCAGAATCAACTCAACCACCTGGATAATTATATCGCGGCCACTCAGCTTGGTATTACCCTGGCAAGTCTGGCGCTGGGTTGGATAGGGGAACCGGCCCTGGCCCATCTGATTGAACCGCTTTTCGAGGCCGTGGCCGGTTCGGCTGCCGTCGAACTATCCCATACAGTCTCGTTTATAGTCAGTTTTGCGCTTATTACAATTTTCCATATCGTGTTGGGTGAGCTTGTACCCAAGTCTATCGCTTTACAACGGGCCGAAGCGACTGCGCTCATTATAGCCCGGCCCCTTTACATCTTCGCCCAGGTCTTCAAGCCATTTATCAAACTGATGAATAACATTGGTAACGGCATAGTCGGGCTGCTGGGTATGAATGCCCACGGCGAACATACTACGGTCCACTCGGTCGCGGAACTAGAAATGCTGGTAACGGAAAGCCGGGAAGCCGGCGTGCTGGATAACCAGGAAGAAGTAATGCTGCGCCGGGTGTTTGACTTTAGCGAGAAAGATGCTCATCAGGTAATGCGGCCTCGGACCCAGGTCTACGGTATTCCGGTGGATAAAGACCTTGATGCCGTACTGGATATTGTTACCCGCGAACATTACACCCGCTTTCCGGTCTACCAGGGTACTATAGATAATGTGGTTGGTGTCCTGCACGTCAAGGACCTACTCGACTGGGTTCACCAGAAGAGCGGCCAGGCCGAATTTGTCCTGGCGAAAATCTTACGGCCCATCCTGAAAGTGCCGGAAACCATTCCGATTGAATCCTTGCTTGAACTAATGCGAAGCCGCCAGATTCACATGGCTTTGCTAATTGACGAGTACGGTGGTACTGCCGGTCTGGTAACGCTGGAAGATATTTTAGAGGAAATTATTGGCGAAGTCCGGGACGAGTTTGATACCGACAAAGAGGATAACCGGC
>JAYSYV010001215.1:0-1056 GCA_043727245.1 Chloroflexota bacterium
CAAAAGATAAAGTTACAAAGCCATTATCGGTTATATCGCCACACTTATAGTCTTCTTGAGCCACTACTTTGGCAGTGGTTGCTTCTGCAAGCTGGATATTAAGATTACAATTGTTACGGCGACCGAAAGTAGCTAACTCGACACTTAACTTATTTAACTGCTCAAATTCAGCCTTAAAAGTTTGTACGATAGCCCGATTGGCACTTATCTCACCTACAGGCCGTTCAGCCTTAGCTTTAGCTTGCAAATCACCTAAAGAACTGACCAGTAGTTGTATGTTTTTAGGGGCAGCAATATATTGGACGCCAAACATTTTCAAGCCTGCTTCGGTGTAACGTTTGGTATTTCCCGTAATACCAACGTTAGTCTCTCCGCTGAAGATTTCGCTATAGAGTTGCATGTGCCGGTTGACCAGTATGGCATCCAGATTATTTAACATGGGTATCTTGTAGATAATATTGGTATCAGGCAGTATCGTATCCGGGCTGATTATTAAAAAGGTCTTACCGTTGGTAATTTGCTGCACTTTGCTTATGGCCGGGGTAGCTGGATAAAAGAATTGGTCGGGGGTTAAAGTATTATAGTCTTTCAACAAATAACCACCTTGCAGGAAAATAACTCCCAGTAAGAGAGCAGCTAAAATTAATCTAACCAGGTAACCTGGTCTGAGCCAGAACCAGGCTACTACGATGACTCCCAGGCCAAAAGTTAAACCAAACCAGGCAATATGCCCTGGGACATAGGTTAAAAACCCAGCCGCTGTTGGCACTAAGATGGGAGCAAATTCCTGTAATATAAAGAAAATCCCAACCAACCCGAAGGCCGTAAACCCTATACCTGCCGCCGAAGTAACCAGGATAAGCCTGGCCGGCCATTTAGGTTTACTCGTTAATAAGTGATGCACAAATAAGGCTGCACAACAACACACACAAAAAATCCAGATAGGTTGAATCCGGGTAACCGGGATGATTGAGACGGTTGGTATAAACCTCAGTACAGCCCCAAAGTTAACAATGTTGAAGGCATAGAAGGACCAGACTAAACCTACTCCCGCAA
>JAYSYV010001216.1:0-3597 GCA_043727245.1 Chloroflexota bacterium
CTGACGCTCCTGACCCTGGTGAAGCACCTGGCCTATGTCGAGCGGTCGTGGTTCCAGTGGCGTTTCAAGGGGCTAGATTTCGAGTTCCCCTGGACCAAAGAAGACCCTGATGCGGATTTTCGGATCGAGCCGGACGAAACTGTGGCCGGAATTATCGCTTTCTACCAGGGCGAGGTCACGCAATCGCGCCAGATTGTCGAGGCCGCCAGCCTGGACGACCTGGCTGCCCGGCCCTGGACCAGCGGTCCCATTTCATTGCGTTGGGTGGTCGTGCATATGATCGAGGAAACGGCTCGGCACTGCGGTCATGCCGATTTGCTGCGCGAGGCTATTGACGGCGTTACAGGCGAATAGTCTCATTTTACAGCCCAATAGCTGGCCCTTACTCTGTAAATTAATTCTTGCCATTCCTCTACTTGTAAAGAAAGAGAACCAGGCATCCCATGTTACTGCCACACCCGAAGGGCGTGTAAAATGTTCGTTTTGTAGCTGACTTTCAAGCTAATGTTGTGGCAAGAATTGCTTAACAGAATATCAAATAAGGTGTCTTTAAATTTCACCGCCAATCCTGTAAAATAATCGTCTCTGGACCTGAAGGTGGGCGCGAGTCTATTCTTGTGGTAATACTGAAGTTTTCCCGTATATTGCGACAATTCACCCCCTTAAAAGGTTGAAACCTATGACCTTTAACTGCGTATTAATCTAGCAGCGGACACAAACGGCGTAACTGGTTGTTGAGTTAGGCGGGAATAACTCGTATAATCAGTTTAGCAAGATTAACTTGGAGCGACAAAGCAATCAGAAAGCCATAAATCGGTCATGACACAATATTGCCCTAACTGTAATCACGAGTTTGCCCCGGAAGACCAGCGTTGCGCTAATTGCGGACAGCCCCGGCCACCGGTAATCCAGAAAAAATTTACCCAGATCTTAAACCAGAACGTTCCTTCTAACGAAAATCAAGGGGCAGTAACTCAGCCTTTAACCGTAATAACGCCCGCCACCGCTACCGAAAGCCCGACCACTCCGGTGGCCCCGGTATCGCCTCCGGTTTCAAGTTCAAACAAACTTGAAGCGGCTTCCTTTAGCTGGTCACTTCCCAGCGAACAAGAACTGGCCGCGTCGGCAAAATCCGGCCAGGATGATGACGATGAGGATAAGACCGAGTCTTCCTTGCCAAGCTTCTGGAACTGCAAGCAATGTGTCTCATTAAATCCTGCCACGAGTGATTATTGTGAGACTTGTGGCGCACTCAGACCGTCTGCCGAGCCTGAAAAACGCATGGCCGCTACGTCTGATGGTTCGGTCAACCCGCTGCCACTACCTTCGGCGGTAGCTGCGAACGCCCAGGTCACGAACCCGGTCCAGCAAAGCGCGGCCAGCTCGACCACGACCCGGCTGCCTTCCGATGTAATTGCGGCCCTGACTTCCGAACAACCCGGCCCGGCCAAATCCGGCTTTCAACTCATTAGCAGCAGCCTGACCGATGTGGGCATTTCCCGTAAAGGCGGAACCAACGAGGACAGTTTTTTCCAGGTCGAATTGCAGCGTTGTTTTGAAAGCAAACTTGAAACATTCGGTTTCTACCTCGTTGCGGACGGCATGGGCGGTCAGGCTGCCGGGGAAGTTGCCAGCCGGACCGCTATTCAGACGGTTGGGCCGCGTGTCCTGGCCGAACTGGCTGGGCCGTGGTTGAGCGGTCAAACCCTGGAAACCAGCAAAATTGACCGGACTTTGCAGGAAGTAATTGGCGCAGCCCATACTCGCCTGTACGAAATGAATCACGAGGAGCAAATCGACTCCGGCACGACCATCACAGCCTGTTGCGTTGTGGGTCGTTCGGCTGTTTTTGCCAACGTGGGCGACAGCCGGACTTACCTTTTCCGTCCGGCCAAACCTAAGGACGCTACGACCGACCCGGTACTGCCGGTGCTGAGCAAAGAAATTGCTCCCGGCGACCGCGCCACCCGTAAACTGGACGCGCAAACCGATAAATTAGAACCGGTCGCCCTGAAGCAGCCTGAACAACCAAAGCTGTCAATCGAACGAGTCACGAAGGACCAATCGCTGGTGCAGCATCTGGTTGATGAAGGTGAACTGACCATTGACGAGGTTTACAACGACCCCCGGCGCAATGTAATCCTGTTTGCCCTGGGTTCGCCCGATGAAACCATCCCGGTGGACACTTATCACCGCGAGTTGGAAACGGGCGATACCATTTTGTTATCCTCCGACGGCCTGTGGGAGATGGTACGCGACCCCGCTATTGCCGCGCTGCTGCTAGCCGGGCCGGATTTGCCCCAAACAGCCCAGAACATGATTAAGCTGGCGAACGAGAACGGCGGGGCCGATAATATAACCGTGATATTAGTGAGGGTGCTTTAGTACGCGCCTGGTTGTCTGCCCGGTAAACATTCTGGTAAAGAGGTTGATTGATGAAGTGTCCCGTATGTAGTTCCCCAATTAAAGCGACTGACGAATTTTGCGATAACTGTGGCGCGGTATTAGCCGGGGCCACGGCGGCGGCAGTCGGCAGCCGCATGAAATCTCAGTCGGCTGGTCTGCCACCTCGTAGCCCTGGCGGTCCGGCGGCTAAAACCGGCCAGAAAAAGCTCTGCCTGAATTGCGGAACTTCCAATGCCCCCCCTGAGGATTTTTGTACCAATTGCGGGGCTGATTTAAACCAGCCAATCATCACGCCGCCATCTGCCACCGGCAGCGGTAATGGAAGCGGCTCCACCGCGTCCGGTTCGGCCTCGCTGGCGGCGGTCAGTTGTCCGCGCTGCAATAACATGATCCAGCCAGGCGAAAAGTTTTGCCGCAGGTGTGGTTATTCGACTACTAACCTGTCCTTTAGTAGCCGGGCCACCAGTGGCGGCGTAGGGAACCAGACCCTTGAACATAATCTAAAAATTGGAGTTGGAACCAAACTGGGCGACAAGGGCCGCTACAATATCACCCGGCAAATCGGTAGCGGCGGCATGGGGGCGGTCTTCCTGGCCGAAGATACCGTCCTCAAACGCAAGGTGGTTATCAAAGCCCTCTTACAGTCGGATGACCCCGATCTGGTCCAGGCCAGCATCAAAGAACGCGAATTTTTGGCCGCCATTAAACACCCTAACGTGGTCCAGATTTACGACTTCTTGCAAATTGATACCGACGGCTACATCGTGATGGAGTTCGTCAACGGCAAGACCCTGTTTGCCATGATGGAAGACCAGGGCCAGCCTTTCGCCCCCGATGAAGCTATCCGTTTTATCCTGGGAATTTTGCCCGCCTTCGCTTATATGCACCGCCTGGGCCTGGTCTATTGCGACTTTAAGCCCCAGAACATTATGCTGGAAGACCACAAGGACGGCTCTAAAGGGGTCAAGTTGATTGACCTCGGCACAGTTATCAAGTACGAAAAGAACCCGACGGCGGTCTACGGAACCCAGGGCTTTTATGCCCCCGAAGCGGTCAAGAGTCCCTCGCCCGAAACCGATTTATACACGATTGCCCGGTCGCTGGCCTATATGGTCAGCCTGATGGACCTGGACCGGCCCCAGTTTGGCATGCCGCCCGCCGAGCATTACCGGATTTTCCGCGATTTCCCGG
>JAYSYV010001217.1:0-3595 GCA_043727245.1 Chloroflexota bacterium
CCAGGGTCGCAACATGATCTACCGTTGTGAATTTTTTACTCATACTTTAGTCTAGCACGCTTTGACTTTTTTGGCCCTCTCTCCGACATCCTGCTAGGTAATGGCACTACCTTTATTATTACTCTGCCGTACTCCTCGCCGCTCGCAGGAACTTGCTTTACCCTCCGATGATAAATGACGGTTTTCATGGGGCGGTGTGGAGTATTTGTAACACTACATGTGGACTGGCGGTCGGTTAATGCCAGGACTCGAGTATGAATATCATATTATAGAGAGGCAGTTAATTTGATTGCAGCCAAAACTGAAGCAGCTGTCAGTGACGATTTTGAAAGTATTAGTAACGCCATTGCTAATGGGAATGTACTCAACGAAGTTTTACAATACAAAACGTCCGCAGCAGTCTTTAGATTACCGAACCCCTGCCGAGGTTCATTTTGAAAAAGTAGCAATTTCTACGGTTGAATAGGGCTGGAAAGCGGTTATTTTGATTATATTAAAGTACTTTAGAGAAAGGAGTAACTCACCTTATTTTTCCTAAAACTGTGTCTTGACAATAGGGTCCACCATAATTTGTTCCCTATTGAGATATGCTCTTAGCGCATAAAGCGGTCGGCGTAAGCTTTGCCTAACCCGACCGCCTCATAGTGACGGCGGGCCGCTTCCAGCTTGGTGAAAACATCCTCGATACCCAGGACCTTGCCATCCGGGTCAACATAGACGTAAGCCCCGGTCACATGGAACAGAGTAATCATTTCCTCGACACCCTCCGGCACTACCAGGGTATGCGTTTCGCCGGTCGGCTCGAAGGCATAGCCACCTTCTTCGGCAAACCAGTCGTGTTCCAGGTAGTGCCATCTTCCTCGCAAAGTAAAAGAATGGACCGGACCGGTGTGGCGGTGGCGGGACAGAACGCCAACCTTCTTAACCCGCAGCAAATTGACGAAATAACCCTCTGAAACATTAAAACAAAGCGGCCGGAAGCTGACATTCGCAGCCTGTGGCACCCAGAGGTGTTCATCGGCATCGAGATTCAGAGCGCCCAGCACCACCAGATCCGAAACCATGCCGTAGGGTTGCTGGCCGTGAAAGGCAATCAACTCCGGGTTCTGTTCAGCGGTCTGATTACTGATTGTCGTCATAGACCTTTTTCTCCTTTTCTAATTTCGAAAATATAGTATTTATAAGTCCTGTTAGGGTCGTTTGATTTCCCAGGCGGCTTAAACCGTACTTTTTACGTATTCGGATTGATAAAAACTTTTAGCAACTTCATTATTCAAAGGCAGGGTTTCAAGAAATTGAGGCTCTTTTCGGGCTTGAGTGGCCTGTTCAAGAGCGTAAGCCAGCTTGAGCAGGACCGGTTCGTTATAGGCCCGGCCTATGAAACTAATTCCCACCGGCAGACCGCACACCAAACCGGCCGGAACCGTCACGATTGGATAGCCTGCCAGGGCAGCCGGGGTAGAACTGACCGTCGTAATATGGTCGCCGTTTAGCAAGTCGATGGGCCAGGCCGGTTGGCCGGTAGGCGCAATCAAAGCGTCTAGCCGGTATTTAGCCAGGGTGGCGTCTAGTCCATCACGGCCAGCCCGTCGACGGTTATTCGCCAGGGCCAGCCGGTAGGCCGGGTCGTCCAGGCCGCCCCTGGCCTCGGCTTGCTCGAAAATCTCCTGGCCGAAATAGCGCATTTCCAATTCAGGATTTTCCAAATTGAAGGTGATTATCTCGGCCAGGCTAGTCAAAACTTGCCCTTCGGGATGGTCCGGGTCGGGCCGCCGGGTTGCCAGGTAGACGTTGAGGCCGTGTTTAAATTCATAGCTCAAAACCATCCAGACATCTGGGCTGTCTTTTATTTCCTGGGCCGTGGCAATATCGGCCGGGTCCACGATTATAGCGCCCTGTACACGCATGGTTTCGATGGCCGTTTCCATCAGCGCGAAGGTGCGGCGGTCGTGACCGAAATAAACCTGGCGGGCGACCCCAATCCTGGCCCCTTTAAGCCCGGCCGCGTCCAGGAATTGCGTGTAATCTTTAAAATAACGGCCTTTGCTTGCCGCAGTTGCCAGGTCGGCGGGGTCCGGCCCGGTCAGCACACCCAGGAGCAATGCGGCATCTCTGACGGTGCGAGCGATAGGGTCAACCGTATCCTGGCTGTGCGAAATCGGTATCACCCAGGCCCGGCTGGTCAGGCCAACCGTCGGTTTGATACCGACTACCCCGCAGACATGGGCCGGGTTGACGATGGAGCCGTCGGTTTCGGTGCCGAGGGCGGCTGCGCACAGGTTAGCCGAAACCGCCACGGCCGATCCCGAACTGGAACCGAACGGGCTGCGATCAAGCGCATACGGGTTGCGGCATTGACCGCCCCGCCCGCTCCAACCGCTGCTTTTCTGGAAGGAACGAAATGAGGACCACTCGGTCAGGTTGGTTTTACCGAGCAAAATAGCCCTGGCCTCGCGCAACTTTCGGGCGGCCCAGGCATCTTTAACGAATTTACTACCGACCAGCGCACACGACCCGGCAGTGGTTAACATCCGGTCGGCCGTATCAATATTGTTCTTATGGCCCACGTTAAGAGCGCCGTACCCGCCCGCGAAGTCGATGTATTCTTTTCCCTCCACGTCCCACAGTCGCACCTCTTCGGCCCTATGGACAAATACCGGGTGAGCGGTGGAAACCCCACGCGGTACGTTCTGTTCGCGGAGCTTCAAAAGGGCCTCGTTGCTTGTCATACTTTCTATCATCTTGCCTCCTTATATATGGCGGCCTAAAAGCCAAAATACTTTAATTGAAAAATTTATTCTGCTTGCGTGGCGAAAATTCGTAAAACTAAACAAACTTATCTTTCCACCGGAAAGTAAGAAAAAATAACCAATCAATTTCAGGAAAATCCCGCTAATAACCGGGTAGACGGGCCGAACGACGACGAATAAGAGTGCCGGGAAGCAGTTTTATAACCGGTTCTGTGTCAGGTTTTTCCAGGCGCTCGACCAGTAGCCGCATGGTCAGGCTAATCATTTCATCCACCGGTTCGCGAATGGTCGTCAGGGAATAGGCCGACCAGCTTGCCATCGGAATATCGTCAAAGCCGATGATCGAAAGCTCTTGCGGCACATTAATTCCGGCGTCGCGGGTCATGTCCACCGCGCCCATCGCGATAATATCCCCGGCGCAAAAAATGCCGTCCGGTGGGTCATCCCGGTCCATTAAACGTTTGGCAGCGGCGTAACTATCCTCGTAGGTGTACTGGGCCTGTTCCACCATTGGTTTAACCGCGCCCCGTTCCCACAGGCGGTCGGCAAAACCTTTCATGCGGTCGCGGTTGGTCGAACTGTTTTGATTACCGGCGATATAGGCCAGCCGTTTGTGGCCCGCGTCGAGCAGCAGATTGGCGACTAACCGGCCGCCTTCGATATTGTCGCAGCAGACCGCGCTGGTCGCCTCGCCGGGAGTGTAACGGTTGAACAAAATGACCGGCGTTCCTTTACGCTCGAATTCACACAGTCTTTCCGAGGAAAGAGTAGCCGCCGTAACAATCAGGGCGTCAACCTGATACTGCAACACAGCCGGTAAAATATCATCAAACTCCTGGTCGGGG
>JAYSYV010001218.1:0-1054 GCA_043727245.1 Chloroflexota bacterium
CCTGATGGGTCAGGAAATGCTGGTGTTACTGGCCCAGTTAGCCCATAACCTGGTCGTATGGGCCAAAGGGTGGCTGGCCGAACTTGAACCGGCACTAGCCAGTTTTGGGGTGCAGCGCCTTGTGCGAGATCTATTTGCCATAGCCGGGGCAGTGGTATTCCACTCAGGGCGACTTGTTAGGGTGCAGTTGAACCAGCGCAACCGGCTGGCCCGCAGGTTTCATAAACCGATAGCCCAGTATTTTGCCACGCTCAACATAGAAGTCGTTTTAGGCTCTCCGTGACGCGCCATATGGCAACCTGAAAATGGTCCTCGGCTGATTTGGCGCGAAATCTAAGTAGTTAAAGATAGGCGGGCTGTTCTGAGGTGAGCCAGGGCGGTGCTGGCTTCAAGCTAGTTGCCAACCTGGCTTTCCTCCACGTCACCTTGACCGTCCACTTACCAATAGTTTATTACAAAAGATTAGTCACGGTTACAAATCATATCTTTAAACCGGCATCTGGCGCTGTTACCGAAAGGGCCGCGCATTTTTTGTTATATCTTATAGACAGCCAGGATATAATATATTCATCCATAGGTTTTCAATTCTTAACCAGCAGCATTATGATAATTGAAAGGCAGGATTGTGTATGGCTAAAGAAATAAAGGTCGAGCAGGAAGCCCGGCTGAATGATGAAGCATACCGTAACACTTTGACGCCGGAGCAGTTAGCAAAACTGCCATCCAAACCGGCAGATGGGTCTGAATTAAGTGAAGAAGAAATGGATGGCGTAACCAGCGGGAGTCTTATTGGTGATTTAGGAAGGATGATCGCTAAGGCCTTTCAAAACAGCGACGGAAGACGCAAAACAAAGTAAACAAAAAACACGGGTAGGGAGATAGTGCAGTTGAAATTAACCCCAAATGATTAGCCAAGATAACGAAAGTTATGTTGAGTAATGGGGGAGAAACGGGCTACTAGTGGGTCACTTGTTACGCTACACAGGCAAGCCTTTTGCCTCGTTTTTGCTCGGGTAAAGGTTTTAAGGTAACGGCTCCACTTCCGCCCAGGCGA
>JAYSYV010001219.1:0-3592 GCA_043727245.1 Chloroflexota bacterium
TAAAGAGCTTTGTACTAACCAACTTTCTGGTTGAAATTTGACCGGCTGCGATAGGCTCTTATCAGAGTAAGTTGATATGGTATAATAAAGGTTGCCGGTTTTATATAGCTGGCAACCTTTATTGTTGTAAAAACAGGCTCGAAAGTCTGTCTTAAAACTATTTTGATAGTTCATCACTTAGCTGGAAAAGTATTCAACGGATTTGCAAAAATCACTCAGCCAGCTACAGTAAGAATCTACTGACTGATGATTACTATTAAACAGGTGAAGTTGGAACAAGTGACCGTTTCTTTAGAAGTAAATAACTCATCAGAAGGTTTCGCCAGGGATCTGGCCGCCATTGAAGCCCTGAATTTACCTCGCCAGGGCGCTATTACCCTCAATGCCAGCCGCAAGCCGCGCCAGTCGCTACTGGATTTCGACCTGCCTGAAATTATCGAGCTGGTCAAAGAGCTGGGTTTCCCGGCTTTCCGGGCCAGGCAAATCTGGGGTTGGCTCTACCAGAAATTCGCTGCCGATTACGCCGAAATGGCTAACTTACCCAGGCCGCTACTGGAAAAACTGGCCGAACGTGCGCCTCTGTCACCCCTGGAAGTAGTAATCGAAAAGGTAGCCGGGGACGGCCAGACCCGCAAAGTGCTTTTTCGCCTGCCGGACGGGGCTGAAATTGAAAGCGTTTTGATGATTTACGCCGACCGGGCGACGGTCTGTGTTTCGACCCAGGCCGGTTGCGCTATGGGCTGTACTTTCTGCGCGACCGGCCAACTGGGCCTGTTTCGGAATCTACAGGCCGGCGAAATTGTGCAGCAAGTCTTGCATTTTGAAAGGTATCTTTCCACGACAACTGACCCGGTTGCAACGGGCCACAAGCGCGTCACCAACCTGGTCTTTATGGGGATGGGCGAACCGCTGGCAAACTATTTGAACCTGTGGAAATCCATTCGGCGCTTTCACGACCCGGAAGGGGTTAACATGGGCGCTCGCAAAATGACTGTTTCGACGGTGGGATTGGTCCCGATGATTCGCCGGTTCGCCGAGGAAGATTTGCCGGTCAACCTGGCTATTTCGCTCCATGCCGCCAACGATACCTTGCGTAGTTCGATGATACCGGTCAATAACCGCTTTCCTATTGCCGACCTGATCCAGGCTTGTCGCGACTACATCCAGAAAAGCAACCGCCGGGTCAGTTTTGAGTATACCCTGGTAGAAAACCAGAATGACAACCCAGCGGCTGCCCGCGAACTGGGCAAATTGCTCCAGGGGATGTTGTGCCACGTCAATCTTATCCCGATGAACCCTGTGCCGGGCAGCCAGCAGCGCGGGTCTACCGGCGAACGAGTTAAAGCCTTCCAGACCGAGCTAACTCGCTCTGGTATCCCAAACAGCGTGCGCTTTGAAAAGGGCCGGGATATTCAGGCCGCTTGCGGCCAATTAAAAGTCGAAAAAGATGCCGCCGAGCTAAAACGTGAGGCTAAACTGGTTAAAGATACTTCTGATAATGCCTAATCTGCTCTATTTTGATGCCTACTCCGGGTTGAGCGGGGATATGACGCTTGGAGCCTTGTTGCACCTGGGAATGCCCCTTGAATATTTACAGGCCGAACTGGCTAAACTTCAAGTGCCGGGCTTCTCGCTCGAAAAAAAGCCGGTGGAGCAGTTTCACATCAGCGGCATCAAGCTAGATGTCAGGCTTGAAAACGAGCAGGACCACGTTTACCGTTCGGTAAAAGACATTGAAAAAATTATTATAGAAAGCCAGCTTGCGCCTCGCGTCCAGGAACGGGCTATAGCGGTTTTCTGGAGTCTGGCTCGCGTTGAGGGGCAAATCCATAACGTCCCACCGGAACAGGTCCACTTTCACGAAGTGGGCGCGGTAGACGCGATTGTTGATATTGTTGGTTCGTGTATCGGGTTCGAATATTTCGATATAGCCGAATTTTATTGCAGTCCGTTGCCGGTTGGCAGCGGTTTCGTCCAGGCGGCTCACGGCCTGATGCCGGTCCCAGCCCCGGCTACCCTGGAATTATTGGCTCAGGCCGGTGCGGCCCTGACTCCGACCACCACCCTGAGCAACGGCGCGGAATACCCGGCCAGGGCCGAAATGGTCACACCAACCGGGGCCGCCCTGGTCACAACACTTTGCAAACATGGTATCGGAAACCGGCCCCAAATGGCCCTTAAAGGTGTCGGCTACGGCTTTGGCAGTCGTGAATTTGCCTGGCCTAACGCCCTGCGCCTGTGGCTGGGCAGTATATTAACCAATTCGAGCCCGAACCACCCGCCCTTAAATGTGCTAGACCTTCAGGAATTGCCTTCAATCGAACAAACCGCCCAAACTCATTCACACTCTCACGAAGACGAACACTCGCACTCTCATTCTGACGAAGGTGAAGATGGGCATACTCATTCACATTCTCATGAGAACGGGCATAGTCATAGCGAGCTTAAACATCACGAGCATTCGGCCCCGGTTGAATTTTTTCAGAGCTTAACTCCTTCCGGGCTTGAATCTAACACGGCTCAGGAAACTTTCTACGGGCTTGGCGAAGTCAGCGTTATTGAAACGAACCTGGACGATATGACCGGGGAGGGATTAGGCTATCTGATGGAACGCCTTTTAGCTGAAAAAGCCCTGGATGTGTACTTCACGCCAATCTTTATGAAGAAAAACCGGCCCGCCACCAAATTAAGCGTAGTCGCCCACCCGGTTGACGAAGCCCGCCTGGCCGCGCTCATTATTAAAGAAAGCAGCACTTTTGGGGTGCGCTGCTACCGCATGAACCGCTACACCACCGGGCGGCAATTCCAGCAGGTTTCCGTTTCGGGCGGTTCGGCCCAGATCAAACTTAAAATTGTGGATGGCGAAATTGTAGAAGCGGTCCCGGAGTACGACAGCGTAGCCGCCCTGGCCCGCCAGACCGGGCAGCCCTGGCGCGAAATCTACGAGGAAGTCCGTCAGGCCGCCCAGGAATTAGTGGTTAAAAAGTAATCGAGAGAAAATAAAAGAGGCTGGGAGAATTCTCCCAGCCTCTTTTATTTTCTCGAAACTATTTCTTGTTGGACGCGATAAAGACTTCCGCTTCGTTCATCATTTTCTGGAGGGTTTGAATTAACTCCGGTTGAGCCTCTTCAGCCTGTTCTGTCACCAGGGCAATCACTTCAAGGTAGAGTTCGTCCACCAGGGCCGACTGGCTACGCATCACGCTGATGCGTTCCAGGCTATCCTGGGCTGTAAAGAGTTGCTGCAATAGACCCATGCGGTCCGACAAATCTTTCTGCTCCTCCGGGCTTAGTTCCGCTTCTTCGCTAATTTCGTCATCATCATCCTCGTCCTCAAAATCGGCATCATCTCCGATAATATCCTGGCCGTTAAGTTGGCCCAAAGCGGCCTGTTGGAGGGCTGCCGGGTCGTCGGTAATAATAGGCCGGAACATATATTCAGCCTGTTTATCTTCCGGCAGGTTGCTAAGGAAAGGCTGCAAGACCGGACCTATAACATCGGAAAGCTGGTTTTCATCCATCTGAGAAGCCCCCGGCGCAAAGACCAGTAACATCTCTTTTTCAGGGACATTTAAAACTACCGGAACGGGGA
>JAYSYV010001220.1:0-3590 GCA_043727245.1 Chloroflexota bacterium
AGGAACTGAAACCGGGTGGACAACTCCAGAAATGATGAAGCGTGTAGTGCGTTTTGATGATTTGATTGGTTGTACGGCGGCATTTATAGATGCCAAGACCCCGGCTCGCACCTGAAAGAAAACTTTATCATCATCGGGGCGGGAGTGTCGGAAAACTCGGCCCAACACGTCCACATTACCGAGCCGCACGGCTTCACCTTCGGGGGGCGCGATAAACCCCACGCATCAAAAACTCGCCACACAGCCACGAAACCGCCGAAACATTCTGGGTCCACTCCGGCAAATGGAGCTTCTACTGGGGCGTAGATGGCACCGATGGCAAGGTCATTTTGGAGCCGGGCGATTTTATCTCGCTGCCGACCTATTTGTTCCGGGGTTTCGAGAATGTTGGGGAAATCAAGGGCATGTTATTGGGCTATTTAGGGACGGACAATCCGGGCAAAGTCACCTGGGCACCCCAGGTGCTGGAAGCGGCGCGGGGTCACGGCCTGGTCTTGCTCCACGACGGTCGGCTGATTGATACGACTAAAGGTGAAACTATTCCCGAAGACACCCAGGAAGCAAAACCGCTTACCCCGGCCGAGCTAGAACGCTTCAAGAAACTTTCGGTAGAAGATATGGGGCCGTTTGTCTTCCGGCTGAAAGATATTAAGAATAATCCCGGCCTTACCGACGAGGAAGTCTGGCCCGGATTTACCGACCGCATTTACCCGCTGGCCGGTCCGCATTACTCCGAGGGCGCGTGTCGCCAGGGTGGAGATGACTGGAAATTCAACTTTAACCTGGTGGCGATCAAGGGCGCACCGGGCCAGGGTACGCCCCTTTACAGCCGGAAAACTCCCGAAGTCTACAATCCTTTTGATGGAACCTGGCGCTTTACCTGGCTCAACGGCGAAGAAAAAAATTCGCTGGTGCTGGAAGCGGGCGATACTTTCACCTGCCCGGTGGGGGTCTACCGCAGCTTTGAGAATATCGGCCCGGACGAAGCGGTTATGTACGTGATACTGGGTGGAGATGTGCCCGCCCCGGCCAGACTGGCCCAGGAGCAACCGGCCACCCTGGCCTGAACCGGGCCGCATATCAGGGCGGAGTCTTGCAGGAACACCTCCGCCTTGATGCGGACTTTCATTCTTCAACAGGGCTGAAAATTTACTAAATAGGCAAGGGAGCCTATAGCAGCCTGCCCCGTTCCCAGGAAGTTTTTGAGCTGGTCTTCGCCCAGGAACGTGGGGACGTTATGGACGAAACCTCTTTCAAGGCGGCGATAGCTAAAGCGGTCAAAGATGTGGTTCAGAAGCAAGCCCAGGCCGGGGTAGATATTGTCAGCGACGGCGAAATGAGCAAAATCAGCTACGTTACCTATATCAAGTACCGCTTGAGCGGCTTTGAAGGAGATAGCCCACGGCGAACCCCGGCTGACCTGGAAGCTTACCCCAATTTCGCAGGCCGGGCCTCGAAAAGCGGTGGGACACCAACTTACCGGCGGCCGCGCTGTGTGGCCCCGGTGGCCTTTGCAGACCGGCGACTCCTGGACGAAGATATTGCCAATTTAAAAGCGGCCCTGGCTGGGGCGAATGTCAGCGAAGGCTTTATGAACTCGGCCTCGCCCGGTGTTATTGCCCTGTTCCAGCCCAACGATTTTTATCCCAGCCACGAAGCCTACCTGGAAGCCCTGGGCGAAGCGATGCGCATCGAGTACGAGGCGATTTGCCAGGCGGGCCTGGTTTTGCAGATCGACTCGCCCGACCTGGCCCTGGGCCGCCACATGATGTTTAAGGACCTGACCGAGCAGGATTTTCTAAAGATGGCCGAAGAACATATCGAAGTTTTAAACCACTCCCTACGAAATATCCCGGCCGAACAGGTCCGGCTGCACGCCTGTTGGGGCAATTATGAAGGGCCGCACCACTGCGATATTGGCCTGGAAAAGATTTTGCCGACTTTATTAAAGGCCAAGCCTCAGGTGCTTTCGTTTGAAGCCTCCAACCTGCGCCACGCCCACGAATGGAAAGTTTTCAAGGACATCAAACTGCCCGATGATAAGGTTTTAATGCCCGGTATGCTCGACTCGACCACAAACTTTGTAGAACACCCCGAACTGGTGGCCGAGCGGATTTGCCGCTTCGCTGACATAGTGGGCCGGGAGCGGGTTCTGGCCGGGTCCGATTGCGGCTTCTCGACCTTTGCCGGGTTCGGGACGGTGGATAAAGATATTGTTTACGCAAAGCTGGAGTCGCTGGCAAAAGGGGCCGAACTGGCCTCGGCCAGGCTGTGGTAGCCTGACTAAAAAGAAAGGCCTGGCCCGATGGCAGGTGAACCGGTGGTGCTTTTGCCCGGCCGCCTGTGTGATGCCAACCTTTTCCAGGACCAGGTAAACGGTCTGCAAAAATTTTGCGAAGTAAAGGTCGGCGTTATAACCGGGTCGGACAGTTTGGAGCAAATGGCCCGGAATGTACTGACAAGTGCGCCGCCCCAGTTTGCCCTGGCCGGACTTTCGCTGGGCGGTATCGTGGCCCTTGAAATTATCCGGCAAGCCCCCGAACGAGTGACCCGCCTGGCCCTGCTGGATTCCAATCCGGGCGGCAATACGCCCCGTCACCTGGAGGAATTTGAAAGCCAATCCCGGCAAGCCTTGACCGGCTCGGAAGATTTCCGGCGACTTACCACCCAATTTTTCTACCCGCACATGGTCCACCCCGACCGGCTTCATGACGCAGCTTTGAAGAAAAAGGTCGTTGATATGGCCCTGGCGGTCGGGCCGGTTGCTTTCGTGCGCCGGAACCGGGCCTTGCAGAGCCGGAAAGCCCGTTGGAACGATTTGCCCCGCATACCTGTCCAACCCTGGTCCTGAGCGGCCGGGAAGACCGGGTTTGCCCGCTGATAATCCAGGAAACCATGACCCACTTTATTCCGGGGGCGCACCAGGTTACCATCGAAAAATGCGGCCACCTCCCAACCCTGGAACAACCAGAGCAAGTAACTGAAATATTAAAAGAGTGGGTGCTAACCCCGGCTGGGAATAATTTCAAGAAAATATTCAAAGGTGAAAGTAATGTTAAAAGCTAACCCGGTCAAGCAAGCCCTCAAAAAAGGCCAACAAGTCATTGGAACGATGATTACCGAGGCAGGTTCGACCGGTTTCGTGTGGCTCCTGGCTAACATGGGCTACGATTTTGTCTTTATTGACATGGAACACAGCACTTACGGTCTGCAACCGACCGCCGACATGATCAAGGTGGCCCGCCTGGCCGGGCTGGTGCCGCTGGTGCGTGTTACCGACCTGGCCTACAACGTGATTGCCCCGGTGCTAGACGCGGGGGCGATGGGCCTGATGCTGCCACGGGTGGAAACCCGCAAGCAGGTTGAGCAACTGGTCAGCTACATGAAGTATCCTCCGCTCGGTGTGAGAGGAGCCACGGCGGGCAGGGTGACTACCACAGGGATTAAATCCTGGCCCTTACGCAACCCTGCGAACATTGTACCGGTTCGTTAACTAAAGGTTTTACCACAAACTCTACAGCGGTAACGCTTTCGGTCATGAAGGGTAATGTTACCTTGCTTTTTCAGTCCCTTTTTGGGACAATGCTGGT
>JAYSYV010001221.1:0-10859 GCA_043727245.1 Chloroflexota bacterium
CAGCTTTACCTGCAAAAAGGGGTCTGGCAGGGCCAGCGTATTTTGCCCCAGGAATGGGTAGAGGAAGCCACCGCCTGGCATATCTCGAACGGTACGGACCCGGCGAGCGACTGGGCGCAGGGCTACGGTTATCAATTCTGGCGCTGCCGCAACGGAGCTTATCGCGGGGATGGCGCGTTTGGACAGTTTTGTCTGGTTATGCCAGAACAAGATGCTGTATTGGCAATTACAGCCGGAATAAGCGATATGCAAGCGGTGCTAAACCTGGTCTGGAAGCAACTTTTACCGGCTATGGAAGCCGAGCCTCTACCGGCAAATCCGGTGGCCGAACAAGAATTAGCCCGGAAATTAGAACACCTGGAGATTGCGCCGGTAAAAGACCGGGTGACCGATTCGTTGGCAGGGCAAGTTTCGGGGAAAAGATTCGTGATGGCTGAAAATGCTCAGAAAATCAGGGCAGTTTCGTTCGATTTCGACCAGACTGGTTGTGTCCTGACCCTGGAGGATGCCAGCGGAACCAATCAGGTTGCTTGCGGAAACGGCCAATGGCGAAAAGGCATAACCACCCTCACCCACCACTTGCCGCGCAAGACAGCAGCCAGCGGCGGCTGGACCGACCCGCAGACCTATCTTATAAACCTTTATTTTCTAACGCCGGTACTGACCGACCCGCCCAAGACAATGGCGATACATCGGCTACCGTTCGGCCTGACCCTTACCTGCCGTTTCGTAGAGGACCAGGTGATTATTGATTCCCAGGCCAATGTATCGTTCGAGCCACTCGAACAGCCCCGGCTGCAGGGAAGTCTAGCCTGAACCCGGAAGCATCTTTTTAGTTTTAGCGGCTTCGGATAAAGTATAAAAACCCCTGTAATTATCCCTGGTTAAAGGAATATCTACAGGGGTTTTGACTTCCGGTTGATTTACAAAAGCTCATCTGGCAGACATTCTACTGCACCAGGGCAAGCCGACATTTCCGGCGCATCTTCGCCCATATAGATTTTCCCGAAAGCCGCCAGAGCCTGGACTATTTCGGAAACGCCAAAGCCCTTCTCGGTCAGGTCATACTCTACACGGGGCGGAATTTCCGCATAGGCTGTGCGGGTTACAATCCCACAATGTTCCAGCATCTTCAGGCGACCAGATAGAGTTTGCGGGTTAATCTTTCCCAACCCATCTTGAATCTCGCCAAACCGCCTGGTCCCATCCAGCAGTTCGCAGATAATCAATAATAACCATTTATCGCCCAGCAAACGGGCCGTCCAGGCTACCGCATCTTTATCCACAAAAAACCGGTTGGGAATTGACATCGTTTCGCCAGAGAGTAAATTATTAGCCATATTTGCACCTGTGCAGATTACTGCTTGACAATTCATTTCACAGGTTATATTATACCATATGCATAGTCACTATGAGATCCATAGTTAGGGGGATTGCTCAACAATAATGTAAAAGTGGATGTATTTGAAAAGTACAAACCGGCTTTAACCGCTGAAATTTAAATAGCTCTCGCGAATGAAATTACTGTGACAGCAATTTCTGGACGACTCGTTTCAAGGTATGAATACTGACCGGTTTGGAAATTATCTCACTAATAATGGGGTTAGCAACTACTTCCCAGTAATCGCCCGATAAAGCTATTATAGGTGGCCGGTTGGGCAGCTCTGCCAGGGCGGCTATAAACTCATTTCCGTCCATTACAGGCATATTTATATCTGTGATAATCAGGTCAACCCTGGTAGTCTGTAACGCGGCTAACCCCCCGAACCCATTTTCGACCTGAATAACTCTATAACCAAGCATTTCTAAGAAAGTACTTAAGACTGTCCTGATATTGGCCTGGTCTTCAGCGAATAAAATTGTTGAGTCCAACTGCGTTCCTCGTAGAGTGAAACCCTACTTTTGAAGCGTTTTATTAAACTTTCAAAACCGTTTCACAGTATAAATTCCGGTTATATAATGATCCTAACACGAAATCTTAAAGAGTAAAGGGCCAATTCGGCTATTTTAATATCTTTTAATTCATTTAATCAGGGCGCAACATAAGCCAATCTGCAACAGATTGCGCTGCAGGTTTGATAATTTCAGGAAATTTGACAGCTCCAACACTAAAGTCTATGGTTTGCAGGGAAATTCAGCAGCCCGCTCCCATCCATAAGGCGGAGGCCGCTCTTAAAGGTATTGTACATAAGGTAGACTCGGAGGCCATAAATGCTATCTAAATCGGTAGGCTTTGGCGTGATTGGTTGTGGTGTAATTGCGGCTACCCACTGCGAAGCTATAAAGGACGCGCCAGATGCCGAACTGGTCGCGGTTTTTGATATTGACCCGGTGCGAGCCAAAACTGTGGGCGATCACTACGCCGTGCCTTTTTATACCGATCAGGTGGCTTTCCTGGCGCACCCCGGTCTGGACGCGGTAAATATCCTTTTGCCAAGCGGCTTTCATGCCACCGTAGGTATCCCCGCCGCTAAAGCCGGAAAACATGTGCTGGTCGAAAAACCTATTGATGTGAGCGTAGAAGCGGCCTTAGAATTAATTGAGGCCTGCGAAGCCGCTGGAGTGAAGCTAGGGGTAATTAGCCAGCATCGTTTCGCTCCGGACGTGATCAAAGTTAAAAAAGCGATTGAGGCCGGTGATTTTGGGCCGCTGGTGCTGGGCGAAGCCAGTATCAAATGGTATCGGACCCAGAAATACTATGAAAGCGGAAGTTGGCGCGGAACCAGAGCTTTGGACGGTGGTGGGGCGCTCATGAACCAGGGCATCCATTACATTGACCTACTGCTGTGGATGATGGGAGAAGTCGAGTCGGTAAAGGCCGAAGTAAAGACGCGCACGCACGCTATTGAGGTGGAAGACCTGGCCGTAGCAGTCCTACGCTTTGCCAATGGGGCGCTTGGCTCTATCACCGGCAGCACCGCCATTTTCCCCGGTCTGCCCGAAACGCTGGAAATCCACGGGCAGGATGCTACCGCTTTAATCGAAAAAGATGTCCTGAAAGCTTTCTACAGCCGGGCCACCCTGGGCGAAGTGGGCAGCTACGGTCTGAAACAAAAGGCCGGAGAAAGGCAGGAAGTCAGCGGCCCAGTCGAGGTCGGTCATAGTCTGCACACAGCCCAAATAGCCGATTTTGCCGCCGCTATCCTGGAAGACCGCGACCCGGCGATTACCGGTCGGGCTGCCTTAAACCCGCTCGAAATCATCCTGGCAATCTACCAATCGGCAGCCGAAAACCGCGAAGTAAAGTTGAGTGAATTCAGCCCGGCAAAGAGAAGCTAAAAATCAAATATATGCTCACTTTTTATGCCTGAATCGTGTAAAATAGGGCTGTTATTTCTAATTCCAAATTCTAAATCCAACTAAACAAAGAGGTTGCGATGAGCTACTTTTTAGGTATAGACCTGGGAACGACCGGCGCAAGAGCAATTATCGTAGATGGCACAGATGGGCGAGTAATCGCCGGGGCCACAAGCGAATATCCCCTGGACGCTCCACGCCCCCTGTGGGCCGAACAAAACCCGGAGGACTGGTGGGACGGGTCGGTAAAAGCGGTCCAGGGCGCTATAAAGCAAGCGCGTCAGGAAATTGGCCCCGGTTTTGAAGTTGCTTCCATCGGGTTGTCGGGCCAAATGCATGGTGTAGTGTTGCTGGACGAGGTCGGCGAGGTAGTTGGGCCTGCCCTGATCTGGGCCGATGGTCGGACCCAGGCCCAATGTGACTTTATCACTGAAACAGTCGGAGCGGAACACCTGATAGAATTGACCGCCAACCCGGCGCTGGTCGGGTTTAGCGCTCCAAAACTGCTCTGGATACGCGAATTTCGGCCTGAACAATGGAAACGCACCCGCAAATTTCTCCTGCCCAAAGACTTTATTCGCTACCGCCTGACTGGTGAGTATGCCAGCGAAGTTTCGGATGCCAGCGGAACTTTGCTCTTTGACGTGGCCGGACGACGCTGGTCGGAAGAAATGCTCCGCCTTTTGGAACTCGACCCATCGCTGCTACCGGTGGTCTACGAATCACAGGAGGTCAGCGGGCGCTTGGATAGCCGGGCCGCCGACCTGTTAGGTTTAACGGCTGGCATTCCGGTCGTTGGTGGAGGCGGCGACCAGGCAGCCGGGGCAGTCGGCAACGGCATCGTCCGGCCCGGCCTGGTGAGCAGTACGATTGGTTCAAGCGGGGTAGTCTTTGCTTACGCCGAAGCCCCGGCCCGCGATACCGGCGGGAGGGTTCACACTTTCTGCCACGCTGTTCCAAACGCCTGGCACGTAATGGGCGTAACCCAGGGAGCGGGTTTATCCTTGCGCTGGTTCCGCGACGAAGTGGTTGGACCGCTGGAAATCGTCGCCGCCCAGGCTGACGGACGGGATATTTACGCCGCCATGACCGAAACAGCCGCCACTGCCCCGGCTGGTAGCGACGGGCTGCTTTTCCTGCCCTATCTGATGGGCGAACGCACACCCATTCTGGACCCTCAGGCGCGTGGAGTCTGGTTCGGCCTGACCGCCGCTCACCACCGTTCACACCTGACCCGTTCGGTACTGGAAGGGGTAGCCTACAGTCTGAAAGATTCGTTGGAAATCTTGCTGGAAATGGGTGTAAGCGTGGAAGAAATCCGGGCCAGCGGCGGCGGCGGCAAAAGCCCGCTCTGGCGACAAATCCAGGCCGATACTTTCAACCGGGAAGTAGTGACGGTCAATGCCAGTGAAGGTCCGGCCTATGGCGCAGCCTTGCTGGCCGGGGTAGGAATTGGGTTCTGGCCCTCGGTCGCGGCGGCCTGTGAAGCCACTATCAAGGTGACATCTTCTACCAAGCCGGACCCGCAAGCCGCTCAGGTTTACGCCAAATATTACCCGATTTACAACGAGCTTTACGCCCGGCTGAAAACCCTCTATCCAAAACTAGATTAAAGTTTCTCTAATGCCTTACCCTACCCCTATCACTGCAAGGTAAGGCATTAACCAGGCAGCTTAACAAAATTGGAAGGGTTGGAAACCCGGTAAACTTATAGCGATGGTTAATTAGCTGGACTTACGGTATAAATGTGTGGCGGAATGGTAAAAGGGGCAATTTCGAGTTCACTTGCAATTTACTTCACAGAGTAGTATCATCATTAAAGTGACCGAATTTCTCGCGGAGATATCTGCTTCCGCTCTTACGTGCTTCAAAACTTTCTTTGCCAGGGCAGCTATTCCAAAAAGAATCCCCGGCAATTTCTTACCCTAAATCTAATGAAAGCTACTACTTCTAGAAGAGGAGTTTATTACAATGGCCTATGTAATAACCGAGCCGTGCGTTGACGTTAAAGACAAAAGTTGCGTAAACGTCTGCCCGGTAGATTGTATCTATAGCGATGACGAAGACCGCATGCTTTACATCCATCCAGATGAATGTATTGACTGTGGGGCGTGTGAGCCAGAATGCCCGGTGGCCGCGATTTTCGCGGAAGAAGAAGTACCCGACAAATGGAAGAATTTTACGCCTATCAATACAATCTATTTTAACGACAAGAGCGCAGCCAGAGCGGAAGTTGATAAATTGTACCCGGAGAAACGCGAAGTAGAGTAACTCTCCCCCGCGAGTTTCCTATTCCCTTGCAGCACCCAGTCCCACAGTAGCCTCAATGAAAATTTTTATGGCGCTAAGCCCGTTTATGTGAGACGGAAGCAGAAAATCCTGGATAAAAGCTCACTAGCAAGTAAAAGGTGAGCTTTTTTGATGCAGTAAGAGTATATAACCAGCCTAAATAGCAAATTTATCCTACTTTTATTATTTGGTTTAGTTTGTTATGCTGTGAATAGGTATATTTGGTAATTATACTTATAGAAGGTCATTTGCTTTTGTAAGGACTTCGGGGTAGATTAGTAGTAGTCTACCGGGCCACTATTTTTAATTTCAGTGTTTGTTAGTGTAAAAGAATGAGATGGTAAAATGCCAGAGCATAACGAAAAGATTTTACTGGCCGATGATGAACATGATATTCTAATGCTGGTTAATTTTCACCTCCAAAGAGCCGGTTATCAGGTGATTCTGGCTGAAAATGGACGGGAAGCTCTGGAAAAAGCCGAGAAAGAAAAACCAATTCTGGCAATTTTAGATCGGATGATGCCGGAAATGGACGGTGTTGAAGTCTGTCGCCGATTACGAGAAGTTAATCCTGGAATGTATATCATCATGCTAACAGCCCTGGCGACCGATGAACACCGCTTTGGCGGGTTTGAGGCTGGCGCGGATGATTATATTGTCAAACCCTTTAATGCCAAAGAACTTACGCTTAAAGTAAAAGCGATGGTCCGGCACGCCAACGAGCGGCAGGCCGCTCTGGCTCAGGCCGGTGTCGCCACTTCCTCGGATGGCAATTTCCTGCCCAAAGCCCCCATATCCAATGGGCTGCTGGTAAATAAAGAGCGCCGCCAGGTTCTCAAGAATGGCAACGAAATAGAACTGACCAAACTTGAATTTGATTTGCTACAATTCCTTTTTGAGAATCCCAACCTCGTTTTCAGCCGGGACCGCTTGCTCGAACAGGTCTGGAACTATGACTATTTCGGGGATGAACGGGTGGTGGATGTGCATATGGCCCGGCTGCGTAAGAAATTAGAGGAAGACCCGGCTCACCCGCGCTATATTCAGACCATTCGCGGTGTCGGGTACAAATATACCCCTTAGAAAAAAGTAACTACAACTAGATTCTGGTCAGGGATTTTCTGAAATCCCACATCGTTACTAAGAATGGGACAGGCCAGTCGCCGGGCCGCCGAATAGTGAAAGGCATCGGTGGGATCGAGGTTCAACTCTCGGACCGCTCGGATAACCTGCTGGTGAAAAGCCAGGTCCGGAGGCTCAAAAAAGACCGGGTTAGCCAGGCTTTCCAGGACTAGATTGAGATTGCTGGCCCAACCCGGTTCTACCGAGTCACTCTCGGCTATATCCCCCATCTCTAGCAGCCTGGTCCGGTTTTTCTGTTCCAGCCGGGTAAGCTGGTAAATGGCTTCATTGAGAGCCAGCGAAGAAAGGACTAATTTAGTCCCCCGTTCCAGAAGTGAGGCCAGTAAACCGCGAGCGCTGGCGTTCCAGATATGGTCAGGCTGGGATAGCCCGACCAGGAAATTCGCGTCCAGATAAACCTGCTTACCCCGGACTACTCCACCGGGTTTCCAGAAAACAATTCTAGGTTTCGCTGCCACTCGGCCTCGCAACTACCACCATTTATTTCACGCTTAAAAGTTCAACATCAAACACAAGAGTTGCTTTGGCCGGAATGACCGGCGGATAACCGCCATCTCCATATCCCAGGTCCGACGGAATAATCAGGCGGCGTTTTCCACCGACTTTCATCCCGGCTACCCCTTCATCCCAGCCCTTAATTACCCGGCCCCCTCCTAATGGAAAAGGGAAAGGCGTTCCTTTATCCACCGAGCTATCAAATTTCTTACCGTCAGCCGCAAGATAGCCGGTGTAGTGAACGGTTGCGGTCTGGCCGGTTTTCGCGTCCGCGCCAGTGCCTACCTTTACATCAATGTATTGCAGGCCCGAAGCCGTTTTGACGGTCTGGCCCGTTACCGATGGTATCCCACCACTTATAGCCACGGTAGTACCCGTGGTCCCTGCGCCACTGGCTGCCGTTGTACCTGCACCGCTGGTGGAAACGGCGGTTGCCGACGTGGCTCCTCCCACCGTTGCCCCGGAAGCCGCGCTACTGGTAGAAGTGGCATCGTCGCCGCAAGCCGCTAACAAACCTGTGAAAAGAATTAATAAAATCCCCAGGATGACCGGCTTTTTCGTAAACCGATGCGTGTCTAAATTCAAACTTTTACCTTCCTTACTATTGTTGCTTATAGTTGAATATACTTTAAACTTGGCCCTATTGTTTATCATCCAGCAAAGCCCGCCCAATCATAGTGCCGCCTTCGCTCCCTACGTTAGAGGCATCGCGGTCAGGCCGGAAGCGGGAAGCCGCCTCGCTTAGTCCGGCCATCAACTCTTCCCGGCGGTCGAATAAACGTTTATGAGGGCGCGGAGTGGCCCGTTCCAGAACATAGGCCGTCATAATCGGCACAGCTACGGTGCTATCCAGGTAGCATACAATGCTATCAGGCAACTGTTCTGGGTCAACCTTGCCCCAGGTCATGGCTTCGGAAGGGGTCGCACCCGAAAGCCCGCCGGTATCGGCGCGAGCGTCCGTTACCTGAATAAAGTAATCGTGGCCCTTTTCCGGGATACCCAAAATCTCCTGGATTTGCGGTTCGGTCTGCAAGATAAAATTCTTGGGACTACCCCCGCCCAGAATCACTACGGCGCTCTTGCCGCCCGAATGTTTGGCATCATAGACAATCGCGGTCGTTTCGTTGACATCGGCTTCGGGATCGAAACCCAGCTTATTGCCTTCCAGTTGCAAACCGGCCACGTTCATTCCGATTGTCGAGTCGCCGGGGCTGGAAGTGTAGACCGGCACGCCCGCCTCATAACAGGCTCCCAGCAGCGACCGGTACTTGATGCCCAGAACCTTTTCGCGCTCCCGAACATATTTGCCCAGCCGGTTATGTAATTCCGAGGTACTCATGCGTTTCTGAAACTCCGGTAATTTCATCACCTCACGCAAGTAAGCGTCCGACTTCAGCAAAACTTCCTGGTCAAACAAAATGTCGTAGATGCGAATGACGTGCTTTTCGCGCAGGTCCAGGTCATCGGTAAAAGGCGAGGTCTGGAATAACTCAAAGCCGAGAGAGCGGTGAATATCGTGATAAAGATTGGCCCCAGTGGAAACAATCCAATCAATATAGCCCCCATCAATCAGGGGAACCAGGGCCGAAGTACCCAGTCCGGTCGGGGTCAACGCTCCCGAAAGGGTCAGGCCCACAGTAACATCCTTCTGCATGACCTTGCGGGCCAATAACTGGCAGGCTTCTCGAAGGCGGGCCGCGTTATAGGCAAAGAGATGGTCGTCCACCATATCAGCGACAGTCAGACCCTTTTCAATCGGGTGCGGGTCTAACAGGCGGCCATACGAATTATTATCAGGCATTCCAGGCAATACTCCTTTTGCATTGAGCGTAACGCCAGGCTCCTTACGAGGGTCGCCTGCTAACAGTTTCCATCCAGAAATCTACCGGCTTATTATATACTGTCCTTGCCCGGCTTTCCAACCGCATTAATTAACCCTTAATTAAGCAGCTTTCCTCATTTTATCCTATAAACCGCGCAGACGCTTGGAGCGGCCCTTTTCCGACTCTTCTTCAAGCAAGCCTTCTTGTTCCAGCATATCGCGGATTAAAGCCCGGTCGCCACCTCGCAGGACGGCCTGTTCGTGCGCTTCCATCAGGGCCACCGGGTAGCCTTGTCCGGCGTGATACTGGTTGTGGACCAGGCCCAGAGCGTTGTCCAACAGACCGGGTTTGTCCATCAACCACTCCCCGAATTCGACCCTGGCAATCTCGCCGCTGTAGGGCGTGTGATAATAGGTAAAACAGGTTTCCAAAACCTGCTTGTGGGCTTCCCCCGGCTTGCGACCGATTGCGGTCTTAAAGATAGGGCCGCGTTCGCCCGGCTTGAGCAGATGGCGGAACAAATCGGCATCAACCAGGCCCGCCCGGCCAAAGACACCACCCGGCGTTTGAGATTTGGCTTTTTTAGCCTTAACAACTTTCGGCCCGGTCGCTGGGGCAAGGTCGTTTCCCAGACCATCCCACAGGCTGGGCGGCAGTTCTTCCAGGTAGAGGTTCAGGGTATTAAAAACTACCTGACTGTGGGCGCTGGAAATATAGCCTACTAGCGGCACTCCATCTGATTTTTGTTTCTCCAACAGGTAAAAGTATTCATCCCGCAACCTTTTGCCGCCTTCGCCGGTATCGTTGGCATTGGTCCAAAGCGAAAGCGGACCATCTCGCAGCACTAAATCAGCCTGGTACTGGCGGGCCATTTCCATACCCGACCGCAGTTCTTCCACAGCGCTTCGCATATCAATCAACTGGGCCGCATTTGCCTCGCTGCCTTCCTCGTCCAGCATATCGAAGTAAACCAGGGGCCGATTTTCCAGGACGGCTGTAGATTCCGGGCCGTAACGCAGCATGACCAGGCCCAGATTTATCAGGTGGAAGGCTGCCATTCCCCCGTGACGGTCGGGCGGCATCGGGCTGCTATCGGTCGCCACCACCGTATAAGCATTCGCGCCGGGCCGGACTTCACTCCTTTCCAAAAGCGAAGCCTCCGGGCCGGAGCGGGCCAGGTAAGCCAGGTTGTAGTTGGTCTGAGTCGTGGTCGCCAGTTCGTTCCAGGTCTGCGGGTTACATTCGACATAAGCCGCCAGGGCCGCCTGCAAATTGTCCTGGCGGTCTTGAATCCGGCGCTGGATTGCTTCGCGCTGGTCATCCAGTTTCACGCTAAATTTAAGCGGGTCAATCGGCATGAGTACCTTTTCTATCCTTCCGGCCCTACAAAATGGTCCCGGATAATGTTAAAATCAGACCAGGGATATATTACACTTAAGGGGCCGTAAAACAAAATCTAAGGGTAGCTCTCTCTATGCATCGAAAACTTGACTACGACCGGGTAGCTGATAATTACAAGCAACGCTATGCCAATACTCTCCATACTGGCACATCCCAGGCTATACTAAACCTGATCGAAGAAAATGGGTTAAACACCGTCCTGGAAGCCGGTTGCGGGACGGGCCACTGGCTGCGGTAACAGCTAATTAAGGTGAAATTGAGTATAAAAACCTTACGCCAGCTAACCCGTTAAGATTAGCTGGCGTAAGGGTGTCGTTGGGTATAGTCTAGGCGGAAGCCTCAAAGATTAAGATTACGGTGTCGCCTTGCTTAACCTGGGCCAGGATAGAAGCGTCATCGTGAAAGACCGAG
>JAYSYV010001222.1:0-1050 GCA_043727245.1 Chloroflexota bacterium
AGTGTGTTAAAGCCAGTAAAACTTAGGTGTGTTGTAAATTCAAAGCCAGGTCAAATTGCGGTAGACCATGGGCCAATCTAATTACCTTGTTAAGGAAGACTTGCCACAAGATTAGCTTGAAAGTCAGCTACAAACGAACCCCTCATCATCCTGGTATTAGTAGAAGTTAAACCCAGCATTAACAGTACAAAACGAAGTAGGCCGCCAGGGTCGAGATAACCACAGGCCAATTAGCGGCCCTCTTATGCAATAATAAAATTCTGCCGATAACAAATGGTTCCTTTTCCCGTTAGTAAAGTATAATATGTCAACTAGATGTTGCCTTGATTTACAAACTATTTACAGGAGGAAGGTCTAATGTCCGAACAAGATTATATTCAATCGGTAAACGCCCATTACACTCCCGGCAATCTTAACGCTACTATCCTGAATGTCTTGAAGGCTAACGGTAAGAATCCCGACCAGATTACAGCCGACGACCTGGCCCCGGTTGACCATCTCCACAGCGGAGGAAAAGGGGCTACTATCGAACTGGCCCAACTGGCCGGGTTACAACCGGGCATGCAGGTGCTTGACGTTGGCGGCGGCATGGGTGGTCCCGCCCGCACTTTCGCCAGCACCTTCGACTGCCAGGTCACGGTGCTGGACCTGACCGAATCGTTTGTTCAGGCCGGAGAAGAATTTACCCGGCTGACCGGGCTGGACCAAAAGGTTAAGTTCAAGCTGGGTAACGCCCTGGCGATGCCTTTTGAGGACCAGAGTTTTGATAGAGTTTTCACCCAGCACGCCACCATGAATATTTCGGATAAACCCCAACTTTTTAGCGAAATTTACCGGGTGCTGCGACCATCCGGCCAGTACGTCTTTCACGACATGATGGCCGGGCCGAACCAACCAATCCATTTTCCAGTGCCGTGGGCCATTCAGCCCGATATTAGCTTTTTAATCCAGCCGGAAGAAGCCCATAATCTGCTCACCGAGCGAGGGTTTAAGGAGCTGGTCTGGCACGATGACACAGCAGATACCTTGCAGTGGATTAAAGAACGCCTG
>JAYSYV010001223.1:0-3580 GCA_043727245.1 Chloroflexota bacterium
CTGCACCTCCTCTCGCAGCCGCTTTCCTGTTCTGTGACACCATCCTCGTAATAGTTTTTCTCGTAGCTGTCGTAAACCTTCTTCCTCTTTTAATTGACTTACAACATAAAATTGCCGGTTGACAAAAAACACCTCATCTACTTCTCTCATCCGAAGAAAAACCTCGGATATGGTGGTAGCCAGACCATGGCAGGTTATACCCTGGCGTAGAGAAAGCAGCACCCGTTGTTTGAGGCTCCTAATCCTCAGGAGTGGGGGGCATCAAGCGGCGTTTCACTACTTCTACCAAAAGTAAATAGGTCAGGGTAAATCCGGCCAGAAATAGAAAGTAACTGGCTGGTAATGCTACAAACCCCATTAGTTCAGCCAGGGGCGTAAAGGGTATCAATATGCCAGTCAGCACCACTCCCAAAACCGTCAGCGTTAAGGGCAGGCTGGGACGACTATGGAAAGGATTGCCAGCAGTTCGTATGACAAAAACTACCAGCGTCTGGGTTGCCAGCGACTCGACAAACCAACCGGTTTGAAATAGGGATTCATTTGCCTTAAAAACCCACAGCAAGGTAGCGAAGGTCAAAAAATCGTAGATAGAACTGAGAGGTCCAATCCAGATCATAAAATTACGGATAAGTTTAATATCCCAGCGGTGGGGTTTGCGAATGAAACTGGTATCTACATTGTCGGTTGGTATGGTTATCTGGGCCAAATCATAGAGAAAGTTATTAAGCAAGATTTGGGTGGGTAACATCGGCAAGAAATTCAGGAACAAAAAGACCCCGGCCATGCTGAACATATTGCCAAAGTTAGAGCTAGTACCCATCAGGAGGTATTTCATCACATTCCCAAAAGCCTTACGTCCCTCTATAATTCCCTGGTGCAATACCCACAGACCTGGCTCTAACAAAATTATGTCAGCAGCATCTTTGGCAACTTCTGCCGCATTTGAAACTGAAATACCCACATCCGCAGCATGTAGAGAAGGTGCATCGTTAATACCATCGCCAATATACCCAACCACGTGGCTGCGGCTTTTTAAAGCCAGGATAATTCGGTTCTTTTGACCAGGCGAAATCCGGGCAAAAACCTGGGTTCCCTCCACCAGATGTGCCAGGGCATGGTCATCCAACCGATCCAGTTCATCCCCTAACAGTATTTTGGAGGCATTAAAGCCGACCTGTTCACAAACGTGTCGGGCTACCAGTTCATTGTCTCCCGTTATGATTTTAATTTCTACGCCATCTTGCTTTAGAGCCTCGATTACCTCACTCACCTTTTCAAGCGGTGGGTCGAAAAAAGCTAGAAAACCGACCAGCACCAAATCTTTTTCATCCCTGATATTATAGGCGGCTTTAGATTCCACCTTACGGTAAGCTACAGCCAGTACCCGGTAGCCCTGACGGCTTAACTCCTGAAAAGTACTCTCACATTTCGCACGAGAAGCAGCATCCAGGTCTAGAACTTGCCCGGCCAGTTCATAACTTTTGCTCAGGGTCAGGATTCCTTCCGGCGCACCTTTGGTGATAAGTAACCTTTCTTCACTGCTACTACCATCCAAAACGATTGAAAGCCGCCGCCGCTCAAAATCGAAAGGCATCTCATCTAATTTGTGATAATTTTCAAGGTCAGGTTTTGCTCCTTTTAGAATTTCAACCTCTAGCGGGTTTTTAATTCCGGTCTCATAGTAGCTATTCAAATAGGCTAGTTGGTAAGCCCTTTCGTTGAGTTCACCAAAAGGGTTAAGTTTTTTATCCAGCACCATTTGACCACTGGTAAGTGTGCCGGTTTTATCACTACATAAAATATCAATACTGCCAAAATTTTGAAGAGAGGCCAGGTTCTTAACGATGACCTTCTGTTTGGCCATACGTGCAGCCCCTTGCGAGAGGGTAACAGTGGTTATCATTGGCAAAAATTCTGGGGTTAATCCTACCGCCAGAGCCACCGCAAACAGGAAAGATTCAAGGGGGTCACGATGAAAAGCGGCACTGGCTAAAAAGATAAATAAAACCAGGATAAAAATCGTCCACATTATGAGTAAGCCAAAACCGCGGGTACCGCGCTCGAACTCGGTTTCGGGTTGGCGTTTTGCCAGACGGGTGGCAATATCGCCGAAAACTGTGTTTGGGCCGGTAGTCAGTACCAGGACTGTGGCGGAACCACTAACTACTGAAGTCCCCAAAAAGACTCGGTTCCAAGCCTGGGCCGGGTTGCTGGTTTGAAGAGTTTTCTCCTCGTCATTATCATCTTTGGCCTCTTTTTCTACCGGAAGGGACTCGCCAGTCAAAGAAGCCTGTTGGACATGCAGATCATAAGCTTCAATTAGGCGCGAATCGGCGGGAACAAGCGCTCCCGCTGCAAGTTGGATTACATCGCCCGGTACTACCTCCCGCCGGGGAATCTCGACCCATTTCCCATCCCGCCTTACAGTTGCGATTGGTGCTACTGATGTTTTGAGTTTGGTAGCAGCTTTTTGGGAACGGTAATCTTGAACAAAGTTCAGGGTGACGCTTAATAAGACCATTACAATTATGATTGCAGCATTAACCCCCTCTCCAACTATAGCCGATACCAGGCTAGCAATCAGGAGGATTATTACGAGAGGATTTTTAAAAAGGCGGAGTATTTGGAGTAGTTGGGCATTCTCTTTGTGGGGGGATGGATCGTTTGGCCCATATTTCTCAAGCCTTTGCAGGGCCTCCGGGCTGCTCAAGCCTTCACCAGAACTTTGCAATTGGGCAAAAAGACGCTCAAGAGAATTAATTTGCAAGATCTGCTCTGGAACCTGAGGTTTACTTAATTCAATCATTTTGGTTCTCCAGGGGATAAACTTTTTCTCTTTGCTCATTATTGTAAGTTCCGGTTTGGAAATGGCGCTTCCAAGCATAGTGTCGCCACGCTGGATAATTCCGCCCACATCACGGGCGGTCAGTTCAACGATCTGGTCCTCTCCCTATCCGGGGTAGCCTTGCTGGATACCATAGACCTGCTAACCTTTATCCAGGCCGGTTCTAACTACCGCTCGAATGGCGGCGTTCATACCGGGCGCATCACCTCCACTGGTTAAAACTGCTATCCATTTCATTTAATTTACCTCTTATCTTATTAGCTTTCCGGCCTTTCCCCATTTCAGGTTGCTCACAGAAGCTTTTCGCCTTTTTAGTTCAGGAAAATCTGGAATGGTTCTTAACTCCTTTCAATTAAGAACCCGGTTCGCCCTGTCACTTAATATTAAAAATAAACGGTAATAACAACGGTTAAACCATGTAAATAAGCGGTAAAAATTTTTAACATAAACTTTTCTGCTTCCTTCCCTTTTATTACCCGTTATCGACAAACTTAAACCTGGATTTTTACCTCAACATGGTAAAGCTAGGTAAGGGAAAGAAATTCTTAACATTAAACAGAACAAGCGGAAGTGCATGTGAACAGCAGCTGTAATGCGTTAAGGGTATGAGTAAACTTGGAAGTACTTTAACAATCGGAAAGTAATTAAGATGGTTGAAAAGGAAAGGAGTGAAAAAGGAAGGTTGAGAAAGCTTTCTTGTGGTAAAGTTACGTTCGCTAAAACCAAACTATACCG
>JAYSYV010001224.1:0-1049 GCA_043727245.1 Chloroflexota bacterium
ATCAGCAGCATCTCAAAACTATAGACCTGGAACTTTTAGGCGAACGTATTCGGCAAGCCAGAACTGATCAAAAAATCTCCCAACGCGACCTGTGTAAGGGCTTATTTACTTCGGCCTATTTATCCTATGTAGAACTGGGCAAAACCCGTCCTACCCTGACAAACCTGGGGAAATTAGCCGAACGGCTCAATAAACCGGTCGATTATTTCTTGCGCTCTTCCGGTTTGATGACTTCACCCAAGCCCCGGGGCGGTCTGGACAGAGAACAACTTCGCAATCTGGAACTCCAATGCCAATTATTACAAAGCCGGGTAGCTCTCTCTGGCAACGATTTTGGTCAGGTAGAGCATGTCCTGGGTACAATCCGGCCTTTCCTGGCCCGGCTGAGTAAACCGGGCCAGGCCCAGTTTTATTTGTTGGAAGGCGAATTTTATAATGCCTTAAACGAACCGGAAGCGGCCCTTATCTCGCTGGAAGCGGCCCGGTTCTCGCTAGAAGGTATCGTTATAGCCGGGCCAGCAACAACCGAACTGGAACTGGAAACGGGTATAACCTACGGCAAACTGGACCAACATTTTAAGGCACTTGAACACTTTCACAATGGTATAGGCAGGTTGAAACTGGCCCCAATTTCACCTAACAACGGCCCGTTATACCGTAAACTCCTCTGGGAAACAAGCCGCTGCTTCCTGGCGCTAGGCGACCCCGAAAAGGCTTTTGAATATTCACAGCGTCTGCTGGACCTGCCAAATGAAACCAGAAATGAAAAAGCCGGTAATTTATTCAAGGAAGGTATCCGCCTGGCCGGGCTGGGAGATTACCAGCAAGCCTGTTTCTACCTGGGCCGGAGCGAACAAGCCTGGCAGGAAATAAAAGAAAGTTCAGCTTTACAGGATTTAACCCTGGAAACCGCCGAAATTCACTTTGAGGCTAAAAAATATAAAGAGGCTTATCAGGTTGCTCAGCTAGCTTATCGCCTGGTTCCCGGCTATCCTGATGATGTCACTAAAGCGGCTGAACTAAAAGTGCTGCTGCTACTCGTGCAAATT
>JAYSYV010001225.1:0-1049 GCA_043727245.1 Chloroflexota bacterium
GCAAGAAGATAGTCAGGAAGCTGCTCATACCAGTGAAACCATCAGGAAAATAATGGCGAAGCTTCCCGGAAAAGCAACCCAATTCCAGGAAGAGGTTGAACCCGCTAGCCAGCCATTAGAGAGCCTTTATAAACGAGCCAGGGAGAAAAAGATAACCCCGATTCAACTGGCGAACAGAGTCAATCTTTCCTCGGACATCCTAAAAGCTTTTGAGGACCGCCTGGTCAATTTGGTGGGAATGCCCCGGCAGGTTTTAGCCGGACTGAGCGAAGCTCTCGAAGTTTCTCAGCGCCAGTTAATCAACTATCTTGGTGGGTCAAGTCGGACGGCTGGCGCGATGTATTTCTCGGAGGATAAACCTTCCGAGGTTATCCGGCAGAATTTTTCAGAATATATCACCCAGAGCCTGGTAATGAAGGAGGGTGCTAAAGCTCGCTGGCTCCAATCAGCCCAGACGGATGCTCTCACCGAAAAAGATTTAGCTTAAACCTAACTCGCCGGGCCAGGAACTAGTTTTTAATTTAAAGTTCTGGCCCGCCGACACCCGGAACTCTACCAATTTTGTAGGAGTTCCGCCCTGACACTAAAATTAAATATTTGCGAATTTTAAGCCGCTAAACAATAACTGCAGACACGACCCTTTTAAAATATAAAGAGGTAACATCCCAAAATGAACCAGAACCAGTTAAACCGGCTGGCAGCGGTACGCTTGTTGCGCCGCCAGTCTTTGTTGAAACATGCTACCCGCGATCAGAACGCCTCTTTGGGTCTCCAGGCTTACGGTCTGGACCTACTAACTCGCCTGGCCGAGGCTTGCGGGCTGGAGCTACTGCCGATGGTCAGGGAGAACCCCCAACTCCGCAAAAGCCGGGCAACATTTTCACCCTATTTCCTCGACGATCCTGATGCCGGTGGGTTAATTTGCTATGACCAGTCCTTACCTCTTGTGGAACAGGTATTTTCAATTGCCCATGAATTCGGACATTTCGCCCTTCACCGGGGCCAATCTACCTGGTGTCGGCAGCATGACATGGAAGGTGAGACCGGGC
>JAYSYV010001226.1:0-1047 GCA_043727245.1 Chloroflexota bacterium
TGTTAGAAATCCACTTTGAGAGTGGCAAAATGAGCTTAAAATGCCAGCCTGAAGGCAGTGAGGAAGTAATAGATTTACCAGCTCAGGGGGTCAGTAAAAATGATTTGATGGGTGAATTGGGTCAGCTTCAAGCTCTTCCAGCCTACCAACTGGCTTTACCTTTCTCGGCACAGGCTCAACGCCAATTACAAAATGCGGAACAATTATGTGGTACGATTTATTAAGACTAACCCAAAAGCGGGGGGGCACGATATTTCGAGACACAACAACAAATTATCTTTACTAATACAGCGTTTCCCCTTCAATGCTTAGACGACCAACCAAATGAATATTTTGTAAAATATTCGCGGCAGTCGAATATGAGATGCGGTCGGGCCGGGACAGCTTTTGAAGTGGAGTGTGCCGGACCCGGCGCTGCATGATGACCTGGTGATGAGCGCGGCGCTGGTGGCGGTGCTGGAAGGGCAGGACTGGCGGCCGAGGAAGGCGGTTGGGAGCGGTGGGGAAGGGTGGTAAATTGGAAACATTCCTGGAGTTCTATGAATTTAACAGTCAACTTTCCAGAAGCTGTTTTTGGAAACTCTGCAATATATTGTATATAGGGATTATAATATAGTGAGTGTTAAATTGTGGATGGGATGAGGAGTTGTCCCCTGGGGCGGCTTTAAGAAAGGAAAGTGGGGGCATGATAATTGGTGAAAACTTAGGTGGTGAAGACGATGGGGGGGAAGAAATAGAAGAGGTTGATGAGTACGCTGAATTAAAGGGTAAGTATGAAGAATACAAATGGGAGGATTTATCATTATCAGAACGGGCAGCGGCGGCAGGAGATTACCAGCGAGTAAAGGCTTTGCTGAAAGAAGGTTTGGAAAAGGGGGAGATTCAGAAGGCGTTCGCGGCGGCGGCTTATAACGATAGGAAGGTGTTAAACGTCAATAAGAAAAGCAGAGGTACGGCGATTACTTTTGCCTATTAAAAACTACTTTTCCATCTCACAAACTTATACCAGTACCAAACCGCTTGCGGTTTGGGCAGGGCAGCTTTTCT
>JAYSYV010001227.1:0-3571 GCA_043727245.1 Chloroflexota bacterium
TTGGCTGGTTTTGTGCAGGTTTTGAAGGCGCGGTTTAGGTGCTGACCAATATGCTTTAAAAGTGATTTGATGGGCTGGAAAAGAAAGTTCATCCGGCTATATTACTCCTTTACGGCTGTTTATTTCCGTTCGATTATACACCGGATGAGACTGGTAGCCAGGACGGGTCAGAGCAATTTCTGGACAGAAAACGTAATATCGTATAATTCTCAACCGATTGAGCTCAGATAAGGCTCATTGAATAACCTGATAGGGAACTTAAGACTCAAATTACTCAATAAAGTTAAGCGTTTGCAATAGGCTAAACTTTCTAATAGCCTATTTTAGTCCGAAAACTGCTCTGACCCCTATAGGATTAGCCAAACAAGGACCTGCAACAAGCTGATTGTCGTAGAGAAACGTGGTGGCCGGGGAGCAGTCTATTTAAGGCGGTCTTAAGCCGCTGTTATAGACAAAGGCTCTCCCGTTCATCCGCCAGTTTATCACTCACTTTACGATTGGTAAATCGGTTGCTTCTCTAACATTTATTACAGGAGTTACAAAAATTATTTGTTGTCCAATCAATTCAATACAATCACTCCTAGGGGTATTTCTTCTAAGGGCTCCTCAGGTTTCCCCTTGGGTGTGCTGACAGGCCATTCATTACCATACTCCGGCTCTAGCAAAATTGAGCAGGCTTTTAAAATGGCCTGGTCGGCACTCCACAGGAATTTGTCGGATCCAAATAACTTCACCATGCCTCCTCGCTCAAACATTCGCCGGACCTGCGGCTGCAAACCGGTCAAATAAAGCAAGCCGCCTTTTTCACGTTGGTTCCGCCACAGATGCTCTACCGCGTGCAAACCGGACACGTCAATCAGGGGGACACCGCGCATTGACAAAATAAGAACCTGGTTTTTTCCCATACTTTCCAATTGATTTGCCAGTTGGCTCGCCGCTCCAAAATAAAGTGAGCCTGTCACATAGACCACCCAAATGCCTTCCCTTTCGGAAAGCACGGTATGCCCGGCCAGGCGCAACCGTTTCCAATCTACACTGGTCATAACAATATCGAGCCGTGACACCTGAGTGATAAATATTATCAGGCTTAATATTACCCCGATAAGAATAGCCTGGCTTAAATCAAGGCTGACCGTAGCAATCATGGTTCCCAGCATTACTGAAATTGGCCCTTTTAAGCGGCGTTTGAAATAGAACCGGATGAGATGCCATTCGTTCATCCGCAGGGCGGTGACCATCAGCACCCCGGCGAGCGCGGCCAGGGGAATACGGGCAATTACCCCGCTCAAAAAAACCACACACAGTACTAAGCTGGCCGAGTGTACGAAACTGACCAACCGGGTTATACCCCCGGCTTTAACCCCGACACTGATCCTGGCGATGGCGGCTGTCGCCGGTACTCCCCCGAAGAAGGGAATGAGCATATTGCCCACGCCTTGAGCGACAAGCTCCTGGTTGGCATTAAGTTTGTTGCCAGTCATACGCCCGGCGACCAGCCCAGCCAGAAGGCTTTCTATGGCGCAGAGGGTGGCGATAGCTGCGGCCGGACCTAATAGTTCGCTCGCCAAACCTAAATCTTCAAACCTGTACTGGTAGCGGTCATCCAGGATAAGGCTGACTGGGATATTGCCGATAGTGGCTACCTTCCAGTTCAACACCCAACCGAGCGCCGTTACCACTGAAATGCTCAAAAGGGCCAGCGGCCAGCGCGTGGTGAATTTCAAAAAAGGCAGGCCCAGCATTATTGCCATGACGATTAAAGCGCAGACAATTGACTCAACTACTACCGGTGAGAAGGGATGGGTAAAATAGCCAAGGACTTTAAGCGTGGTGCTATCGGCAGTAGGAGTTTTTACTCCCAGGAAATTATCAATCTGACCGGCGAAAATAATGAGAGCGATACCACTGGTGAAGCCGGTAATCACCGGGCCAGGAATGAAATTGATAATCCGGCCAAGTTTGAATATGCCGAGCGCCAGCAGCATTAATCCGGCCATGATAGTCGCTATCCACAGCCCTCTTAAGGCGTATTTCTGGACAATTACAATCAGGATGGCCGACATTGCACCGGTCGGACCGCTGATCTGGTAGGGTGCTCCGCTCAAGGCTCCGATTACAAACCCGGCTATAATGGCTGTAATCAGACCGGCTGCCGCTGTAGCACCGCTGGCAATCCCAAAGGCCAGGGCCAGAGGCAAGGCCACCGCCGCAACAGTCAGCCCCGCGATTAAATCACTCTGGAAATGTTTTAAGGAATAATTAGAAAATTCAGCCCGCCATAGTTGAAAAAGGTCCAATCTAATCATAGTGCAGCTCCGCCTGGCTTAACATCACTTACCAGGAGGGTTTCCCTGTCCAGTTGAGATAATAACTCCTGGGTATCTATCAGGTGATTATTAAAGATGGAACGGGCCACATCCAGCAAATCGTATATCATCGGGTCGCGAACGCTGTAATAAACGCTGGTGCCGTTCTTCCGGCTTTGTAGAAGATTTTTGGCGCGTAAGATGCTCAATTGCTGACTGACCGTACTCTGATCCAATGCCAGCAGACCTTGAATTTCAGTGACGCTTTTCTCATAATCGCGCAAGACTTCCAGTATGCGAATACGAACCGGGTGGGCCAGGGCTTTGAAAAACTCGGCCTTGAAAAACTGAAGAGAACCTGGCATTTTACCTCTCGAGAACAATTTAATATTTGAATATATAGATATTCATATATTAAACCAGGGATTTTAGTTTGTCAAGCTGAGTTGGCCCAAAGTAAACGTTGCTGAAACTAAGCCCAAAGTAAATAGGCTTTACGCAAATGACAAAAACGGATATGCTCGCTCAGGTTAGCTATTAACCAACTATCCTCACCCGTGTCCAACCTAACGACCCGTCAAACAGAGCTTCCTTTCGTAACCCGGTGTAGTCTCTGGCTAGCAGACCAGTTGAACCCAGATAGCTTCACCTGTAGCCATTAAGCTCGTGGGGGCGAGCCTAAAACTTACTGTTGTTGGTTTTTCCTCCTTCAATAGTTCAGATATTGTCAAAAGCTGATTTCTTGTCGCGCGCTCTAACTTGTTATTTCGATATTGACCAGTTCAATGTTTAACTTTTCTACCCAATACTTTCTTGATTGCGCCAGGGCAACTCGACTCTTTATCGGTCGTTACTTGCTCTTATTTATGGCCCACGGTCAAAACTGGCTGTTTTAGAAAGCTATCGCGCTTTCTGAAGTTTGGACTGGTGAAAGCTTCGTATCAACTAGGGGTACAGGGAAGATACGGGTAAAGAACACACACTAGAATTAACAAGATAATTAACTTTGAATGAACGGCTCGCCCGGTTATTACTACCTTTCCACTTCCAATAATGCTCGTTATTGGATTCATAAAATGCCATTTACTTCTAATAATACGCAATTCGAAATGGATTAAGCGAACAAAGCAACTTCCAATAACAAGTTTGCCTATTTCCCCACTCAAAATAATTGCCGGACGCTTATTAACAATGGGTTTTCAATCGTTTGTTGCGCCTGATGTTAATTCTAGTGTGTAAAATTTAGCCGTATCTTCCCTGTACCC
>JAYSYV010001228.1:0-1045 GCA_043727245.1 Chloroflexota bacterium
GAATTTAACCAGGCGCTAATCGCGACCATCGTCGAAAACAACGATTGTGCCCAAATCTGGGACCGCGAAAGGGCTATCATTCATCTCTACCTGGGAAACGCTTACGCCTATCAGGATAGATGGTCCGAAGCCCTTAACGAATATATAAACGTGGTCCAGATTGATGTCCAACTGGCCGAAGCGCATTACAACCTTGGAGTGGCTTCCCGGGCATTAGGAAAATTTAATGAAGCGGTGGCCGCTTTCAAAGTGGCCCTCGAATACAACCCGGATTTGTACGAGTCGCACCTGGCCCTGGGCCGCTGTTTCCAGACGTTAGGCGAGTATGCCCCGGCCTACATTTCCTACACCCTGGCCCGCCAGATTCGCCCGAACGCCGCCGAACCGATTTATTACCAGGGGATGCTCCACCAGGCCCACGGTGAGTTGAAAGAGGCCGCCAAATGTTTTGCCGAAGCTTTGCAGGTAGAGCCGGAATACATTTATAACAACCGGCTGGCTGAAACGCCGGATACGACCCCGCCCGGTCACGATGCCAAATGGTATTACCAGATGGCCGATACCTTAAAGGCGCAGGGCAACCTGGATGAGGCATTGCGGGCTTATCGGACCCTTTTGAAAACCAATCCGGGCGAAACCAGGGCGCGTTACTATCTGGCGAATATCCTGGCCCGGCAGCACGAATGGGAACAGGCTATCGCCGAATATATTGCGGTCCTGCAAGTTGACCAAAACTTCGTCGTGGCTCGTTACAAACTGGGCCTGGCCTACTGGACCATACACCAGCTCAAAGAAAGTTATAATACGCTGGTGCATTGCGCCCGGCAGCAACCGGAGAATGGGGCCATCTTTTTAAGCCTGGGAATAGTTTTGAGTGATCTAAAGCAGCTAAACCTGGCCGTCAAAGCCTACGAACGAGCCGCCCAACTGCTGCCAACCGAACCACAGGTGCAGTACCGGCTGGGCCGGGCCTTGATTGTGGCCGGTTACGAAGACCGGGCGATGTTAGCCTGGCAGAACGCCCTCAAGCTAAACGGAAACTGGC
>JAYSYV010001229.1:0-1045 GCA_043727245.1 Chloroflexota bacterium
AAAGCCAACCTTAACCGCTAAATCACTCATTAAATACTCTCAACTTCCTGATTAAAAAGCGGCGTAAAAGTTACACCATTGGAGGCTTTGGTCCGGCCATCCATATAACAAACACTGAAAGCTCGCCGGGAAACAGGGGTGTGGTTGGTATCCGAACGATGCAGCAGCAAGTTATGGAGCAAAACCACTTCGCCCGGAGCCAGTTCCAGGAAAGTACCCTTATCTTCCGAGCAAAACTTTTCGATCTGGGCCTGAGTTAGAAAGCCGGACGGGTCATCCGGGTTAATTCGACCATGTTTATGGCTACCGGGCAGCACTTCGACGCAACCGTTTTCAATAGTAGCCGGGTCCAGGGCGGTCCAGAACGTAATAACTGGCTGACGGTCCAGGTGGGTCCAGGCATCCTGATGCCAGGGTAGCAAAGTGCCGTGATAAGAGGGTTTGTTCATGAACATGGCCCGGAAGCAGGCCACCGGGACATCCTCGCCATACACCCGCCTGGATAACTCCTCGAAAAGCGGCAGTTTGATATAATCATCGAAAAGCGGGTCAATTTCCAGATTTTGAATTTTGCGATAATTGAGCGAAGCACCCTTAAAGCCTAAACTTTGCTCCCCGATCTCGCTGTACTTACCGGAGGGGCTATCAAGCTGCATAAGTAATTTTTTATAATCCAGCCCGGCTTTGCCCCACATAATTTCGTCTATGCGTTCCTGTAAGCCGCTCAGAGCCTGGTCGCTTAATCGCTGACCCAGTTTAAGATAACCATTATCTTCGTAAAGTTGCCACTCGGCCTCAGATATATATTCAGACAGGGGTTAACCTCCTTTTACAATTACAATTATCTATAATTACAATAATTGCGGTAACAGGTTGGAAGCCAGGAAAGCCTCAGCGTACTTGGTTCCGGCCAGGTAGCCCCGCGCCCGGCTTAAACCCTGGCAGAAAGAAATCACCCCCGGCAACACTTCAAGCTGGCTCGTCTGGGTTTCCAGGGCGGCAATTTTCTTGTCGTAAAAATCGGTTGTATCCACCAGGATAGACG
>JAYSYV010001230.1:0-3567 GCA_043727245.1 Chloroflexota bacterium
CCAGGCCCAACTGCCCGGTCTGCCGGTGCTGCTCATGGATACCGGACCGGCGGCAGCGCTCGGAGCTATGGATGACCCGCTGGTGGCCCAGGCCGTCGCCGAATGCGCCATAGTCGCCAACCTGGGGAATTTTCATACCCTGGCTTTTTTGTTCGAGCAGGGCCAAATCCGGGGAACTTTGGAGCATCATACCGGCGAACTCCGGCCTGAACAGTTGACCGGCTTTCTGGGAAAGTTGGCCGGGGGCAGCCTTTCCAACCGGGAGATTTTTGACAGCCAGGGCCACGGAGCGGTTTATCTTGCGCCACCGGGCCGCCCGCCGGGATTGTTGGCGGTGACGGGGCCGCGCCGGGGTATGCTGCGGGACCAGTTTGTGCAGCTAGAATTTACCCGGCTGGCCCCCTATTTTGCCGTACCGAATGGCGCTATGATGCTGGCTGGTAATTACGGCTTGCTTAAAGCGCTAGCCCGGCACTTTCCGGCTCTGCCGCTCAACCTGGACCAATCCCGGCGCGGCCTGGCTCTCGATTGGTAATTGTAAAAAAGGGAAGAAATGAACCTTAGTGATAAAGATGTGAAAATTCTGGGGATGGGTGGCAGTATGCGCCAGTCCTCACACACTCTGACCGTCCTGAAGATGGCTCTGGAAGCCGCCCGGTACAGTGGTGCTTCTACCGAATTAATTGACCTGCACGAACTGGAATTGCCGCTTTATTACGATACGAAACGGGTGGAAGATTTCCCCAACGCGGAGTATATTCGCCAGTTTTTAGAAAAATTCAGCCGGGCGGACGGCTTTATTTTTTGCGCCCCGACTTATCACGGCACGCCCAGCGCTTCCTTTAAAAACGCCCTGGACTTTTTAGAATTTTTACCGCGCCGCCCTAATCTTTACCTGAGTGGCAAAGTGGGCGGCTTATTGGCGGTTGCCAGCGGCACAAACAGCGGCCCGAACTGCCTGACTTCTATGATGTTTAACGCGAGGGCTTTGCGGCTGCTAATTGCCCCTGGCAGTATGCAGGTTTCGCCTTCCAAGCGCATTTTTGACGCAGACGGCCACCTTACGGACGTTAGCATGGCCGGACGAATAGCCGAACTGGGTGCGGAAGTTGTAAAACTGGCCTGGATGTTAAAGGTTCAATGAGGCAACTGTTAAATGTTTAATCTCCAGAAACCGGGCTAATAAGCTCAAATTAAACCTTATCCCCAGGAGATGCAAGAATATAAAAGAAAACCCACCTGGCTATTCAGGACCGGGTGGGTTTTGGGCAAAAGAACTGTTATCTAGCGTTCGAGTGGTGTACCAACTCCGCCGGTGCAGGGTGCGCCCGGTTCCGGAGTTTGCGGGCCTTGCCGGTAGGTGGCGATAAAATCGGCCAGTTGAGGTCCGCTGCCACTGTCCGGCTTCAACTGAACCCCCCAGGCCGAAGCGACTACCGGCGAGGTTAACCCGGTATAAGGGGCCAGTATGATATAGCCTTTACCGCGCACCATCGCCCGGATTTGTTCCAGTGCTGCCGCTGATAAATTCGGGCGATAAGTAATCCAGACCGCGCCATGTTCCATCGAGTGAACGGCGTTTTCATTAACTACCGGTTGGTCATAAATCCCGCAATTTTGCCAGATTGGATTGTGCGCTCCACCTACCGGGGGTGATTGTGGGTAAGAAACATTTCCGGTGACATGGGTTTGGCTCAGGCCGGTATAAAAGACGACTTTGTTAGGCACAGCCGTTGCGGCTACTGATGCTGTTGCAGTCGTGGCCGGTGGGGCAGTTTTTGTTGTTACTGCCTGGACTGTTGTGTTAGGTGTGGGTTGCGGTTTAGTAAAAATATTACCAAAAGCTAACAGGGCTATGCCGCCAACTACTAATACTATGATAAGGGCAGCCAGGCCAAACAACAGAGGAGTTTTCTTGTTTGAATGAGTAACCCGGACAGTTTGGGGATGATTGCCTGTAAAGTTTGCCACCGGCTGAACTGGTGGCATATAGGGGGCTTGCCCGATAACCTGGGTTGGGCCATAATTTGAAAGCGCATTATTGTTGGCAAATTGGGTTGGAGCATAATTGGAAGATCCACCGGGGACTTGAGTTACATCGTAAGGTGAACCAGCTTGTCCATGCGGGGGCTGACCAGGGACTTGCGTTGGTGAATAAGCCAGGTTAACCGGGGCATTGGGTTGTTGCGGTTGACCTGGTGGATAGTAATTCGGGCCAGGAATAGCTACCGCCGATGGAAACCCCTTTTCATTAACCGGTCTAACCGCTGCCGTCCCAGGTGTGCCAAGTGCTTCATTGAACAGGCGGTAAAATTCCATAGCCGGTCGGATACGTTGTCGGGGGTCTTTAGCCAATACCCCAGCGATTATACCATCCAGGGCAGGCTGGTATTGTAAGCTTGGAGCGCGGTCAATTAACCTGGGAATGGGGGCATTTAAGTGTTGGAAGGCTATGGCATTCTGGTCGCCCTGGAAGGGTAACTGGCCGGTAATTAGCTGGTAAGTAATGATACCAAGCGCATATATATCGCTGGCCCGGCCAATCTGACCCATCCACTGTTCGGGAGCCATATAGGGCGGCGTACCACTGGTGGTCGCATCTACCATTACCGACGATTGGGAACTACTAACGGCTGTAGCCAGGCCAAAATCAGCAATTAGAGGATGGTTGCGTTTGTCCAATAAAATATTTAGCGGTTTGAGGTCGCGGTGAATCAACCCGGCGGCATGGGCTTCATCCAGGCCATCACAAATTTGCGCCAGGTGGTGAGCTACTTCTTGCAGCGGCATCTGTACCGGCGGCTGATTCGGGTCAGGCCGGATTTTGTGGGCCAGCGAACCGCCCTCGGCCAGTTCAGTCACGATAAAAGCCTGGTTTGGGGAAATATCGAAATCCAATACCCGTAAGATATTCGCATGGCTGAAGCGGGCCAGGGTGGAAGCCTCGCGGGCAATATCGGCTCGGACTTCCGGCTCGTTAAGAAATTTGCTGTGGAGCAATTTTATTGCTACAGCGCGGGGCGGCTCAAATTTAAGGTCATGGGCCAGAAAAACTTCACCAAACGTGCCTTTACCCAGTTGATGATGCAGGCGGTAACGGTTAGCTATAAGGTTGGAGTCGTTTAAGTTGTTAGTCAAATCCGGGTCTTTGGACATAAGTAAAACGTTTCTATATTAAATGCCACAATTAAAAGAGGGAACCAGTCAGTGAATTTATTCTAACAGAAGATTTTTGTTTTTACAATATTTTAAAAGTGAAAAGACCGGGTTAACCCGATCCAATATCATCATGGCAAGGCTCGCCAAAAAAGCATATTTCCCACCGAGAGGGTTTTGTTGTCGGGCAGCCATTGAACCTGCGCGGTAATGGAGTTGGTTGTAACCAGCCGCAACACGGCCTGGGGCCGCCAGGCAGTAGTGTCCCAGACCTTGACCGCCCGGTCCAACCCGTTTGTCACTAAGAAATGTCCGTCCGGCGAGAAACTCAGGCTATAAATCGGTCCCTGGTGAGCCGTGAAAGAATTAAAGAGTTTGCCGGTCGCCGCATCGTAAAGATTCACCAGGCCG
>JAYSYV010001231.1:0-1045 GCA_043727245.1 Chloroflexota bacterium
GTACCGTCCAGGGTCGAGCGGGTCAGGTTGAGGCCGTCATAATCGAGAGATTTGGTCGAAAGGCGGGTCAGGAGGCGCACATTCTGAGCGTTACCTTCAAAGCCGCCATGATCCTTCATGCACTCGTTCAAGACCGCTTCCCCGGTATGCCCGAAAGGTGGGTGACCCAGGTCGTGGGCCAGGCAGCAGGCTTCCACCAAATCAGGGTCAGCGCCCAACCGCAAGGCCAGTCCTTTGCCAATCTGGGCCACTTCCAGGGAATGAGTCAGGCGCGTGCGAAAGAAATCGCCCGACCCGCTCACAAAAACCTGGGTCTTGCCCTGCAAACGCCGGAAAGCCGCGCTATGAATAATTCTGGCCCGGTCTACTTCAAAAGGGCTGCGCTCTTCGCCAGATTTAACCGGCTCCGCGTACTGGCGAGCGTAATCCTGGGACTGATATTCTATGTGTCCAAAGCGGACAGTCGCCTGCTCCATTAAAACCCTTTTAGTGTTAAACGTGGAACGTGATAGCTTCCAGGTTAAAGTCTAATCTGGTATTTTATTATAAGGCTAGAATTCAATTTTTAGCAATGCGGGAGCGGTCAGGGATTATTTGATTATGTAAAACAACCTGGAATATTCTTTATAATTACTAATTTTTCTGAATAAAGCGTGATGTGGTATAGTTTTGCTACATAAAATAAGAATAAATTTTGATAAGGCAGGAGCAAGAAAATGTCGAGCCAAAGTATAACGGTAAATTTACCTGATCCACTTTACGAGCAGCTTAAACAACGGGCAAGCCTGACCCATCGAACAATTGAAGCTGAATTATTAGAAGTCGTTTCGACAATAGTGCCGGTAGCCGAAGAACTTACGCCATCTGTAAAAGAGCTATTAGCTCAATTGCCCACTCTTGAAGATAAAACTCTATGGGAAACGGCGCGGCGACATCTTTCTAAAAAATCTATGGCCCAACTTCAATCACTCAATTACAAACGGCAGCGAGAAGGTTTAACCGAGACAGAAGCTCTCAAATCCAACTTATTACTTAAAGAATACGA
>JAYSYV010001232.1:0-3564 GCA_043727245.1 Chloroflexota bacterium
GCCACGAAAGCCACCGTCGGAAGTTTGCACAGGACAGCCAGGGCCAGCAAGAATCCGCTCCCAACTGACAGGCCATTTTGAAGCTTTTTCAATTTGACCCGGTTGGCTTCCAGGTAACAACCTAAACTCAGGATAGTAAAGAAGTTGGCCGGAGTTTCCAGGGTAGCGATACCGGCTGACCGGGCATCCAGGGCAAATAGCCAGGTCGCCGCCAAGCCGGGCAGGCAGGCAAAATCTCGTTTAGAGGAAACGCCATCCGACCACAGCCGACCGCCCACCCAGAAAAGGGCCAGAATAGTCAAAAGACCCAGCCCGATAGCTCCCCAACGAGCGACCAGAAAAGCCTGGTAGCCGCCCTGGGCCAGACCGGCCAGTTTCAGGAGCGCGGCGTAGATAAGTTCCGACACGGGAGGATGGGCCAGGAAGAAATCGCGGTAGGGCAAATGGCCCTGAGCCAGCAACGACGAGCCGCTAAAGTAGACCATTTCATCGTAATTGGAAGCGGGCAAGCGGTTCTGGCTATCCGGCAGAAGTTGGCCGGCCCGTTCGCCCAGTCCCACTAAAACCGCCCCCAGCAAAATTAAACCAGCCAGGACTGGCCCCAAATAAACGGCCCGGCCCGGCAGTTTAAACAGCGTGAAAGGCGAGTTTAGAGATAGGCTTTCAAGTGGCGGTTCCCAATAGGGCAGCCAGAGCAAGGTCATCGCGCCTTGCAGCCATAAAGCCAATGCCACCAGTGGAAAGGCTGGAAAAGGAGAACTCAAACCATCAAAAGGAGTAGTCGAAGTCAGGGGATTAGCCATGCCACCGCCGAACCAGGCCGCTAATATCTGCCATACCCGTTGGGACAGGTGTAGAGCGACCACCAGACCCAAAGTTCCTACCAACAGAGCCAGGCGAGCTTCCCAGCCCAAAATCCTCCACACACCAACCGGCGGCCTCCACCTGGATGCCCGGACCGCCTCAGCAGCGGTTTCACCGGTTGGCGGTATAACTTCCGTTAAAGTTTTTGCTTTATTCTGACTAATAAACTGGCCTCCCCGGAACCACAGGCCGATTATAACAAAAGTTTGGCTAAAATCAAAGATGCCATCACAGGTTGACCGGGGACCATCACTCAGGTATCATGTTACAATGTTAACAAGCAAGCTAAATGTTACCGAAACCGCCGGAACCAATCCCCGGCAATTACAGGGGCCGGAAAGCGAACTGGCCCGCCAGCAAGCCGCCGATGGGTTAAGCTTTTACCTGCATATCCCTTTTTGTAAAACCCGCTGCACCTATTGCGACTTCAATACTTACACTAACCTGGGCCACCTGCATGGCCGCTATTCCATCGCCCTGGCCCAGGAAGTCGAACGTTCGTTGGCGGCAGTCGCGGCAGGTCTATACCACCCACTTGCCCCGCTGCCAACCCTGGCCGAACTGGGTAATACGGCTTCCACCGGCCCGGTGCGGACTATTTTCTTTGGCGGCGGCACGCCTTCATTATTACCTCCGTCTTTCCTGGGAAAAACCCTCGAAACTATCGCTCGCAGGGCCGATTTAAAACCCGGCGTGGAAATAACCATTGAAGCTAACCCCGGCACTCTTTCGCTGGAGAAATTGCGCGGTCTGCGTCAAATCGGGGTCAACCGTCTCTCGTTTGGCGTGCAGACTTTCGATGACCCTTTGCTCAAATCGCTGGGCCGGACTCACACCGGGGCTGAAGCGGTCGAAGCCCTGGAAATGGCTCGCCGGGCCGGTTTTGATAACATCAATCTCGATTTCATCTACGGCTTACCCGGCCAAAATCTGGCGACCTGGCAGTCCACCCTGGAACGGGCCATCAGTATTCGCCCGGCCCATCTGTCGCTCTATGGCTTAACGGTCGAAGAAGGCACTATGCTGCACCGGCAGGTCGAGAGCGGCAAATTAACACCCGCCGATAGCGATACCGGGGCCGATATGTACGAGTTAGCCCAGAACCTTTTGGAAAATGCCGGTTATGTCCAGTATGAGATAAGCAACTGGGCCTTACGCTCACCGGAAGATCTGCCCAACACCTCACCGCGCCTGGCCTGCCAGCATAATCTGGTCTACTGGCGCAACCAGGCTTATCTTGGTTGTGGCCCCGGCGCTCACTCGTCTTTCGCGGGTTGGCGATACCCGGTCATGAAAGAACCCGATGAATATATTCGCCGGGTGCGTTCCGGTCAATCGGTGATTGTGGCAGACGAAGCCGAACAGATTAGTCCAGGCGTGGACCTGGCCGACAGTGTAATTCTGGCTTTACGCCTAAATGAAGGGCTGGAACTGGACCGCGTGAAACGAGAATTCGGGAAGCCGCTGGAAAAACTATTTCCCGGCACGCTGGAAATGCTGCTTCAGGCTGGTTTAATGGAAGCTTTCAAAGGACCGCAACTCGAAGACCGCATACGGTTGACTGGGCATGGTAGATTGGTTAGTAACGAAGTTTTTTTGAAGTTTTTGCCGGATTAGCGGCGGCGGTTGGGCAAAATCCCGGCAAAAAACCGCACCAGGCCCGGTCTGGTGCGCCGCCACCAGTTCTGCATCCGAAGAGAGCCGACTCTTATAAAGAATAAAACGAGGAAAAAAAGACCGAACATCACTAAAAAGAGGATGAGCGGGTTGCCTCCCAGATGGGTCGCGGTACGAATCATCAGGAAAAGGATGAGCCAGACAATCAAGACTACCCACATTGTCCCGGCGCTGAGGCCAAAGCGCCGCCGGGGTTGGCCGGATTTAAGTTTTACAGCAGGTTCTTTCTTCATTCAACTATTATAACATTTTTCTAAATCCCGGAACGGGAAACTCAAAAAGTTACCTTTAACTCTTTATTACAAAGGAGGACATCTTGAAAGTTCTTTTCATCGGCGGGACCGGCACTATTAGTTCGGCTTGCGTGGAACTGGCCGTGGCGCGGGGTATTGAAATGGTGCTGCTAAACCGGGGTAAAAGTGAGCGCCCCACACCAGCCGGGGTGACGGTTTTACAGGGCGATATTCGCGACAAGGCAGCTATTTCCACTCTCTTAAAGGACATGACTTTTGACGTGGTAGCGGATTTTATTGCCTTCTCGCCCGAACATGTTGAAGCGGATTTGGAATTATTTCGAGGCCGCACCAAACAATATGTCTTCATCAGTTCGGCTTCGGCCTACCAAACGCCGCCGCTCAATTGGCTAACCACCGAATCAACCCCGCTCCGAAATCCCTTCTGGCACTATTCACGCCAGAAGATTGCCTGTGAGGAAGTTTTGACGCGGGCCTATCGCGAGGAAGGGTTCCCAATAACTATCGTGAGGCCGTCCCATACCTATAACGCGTCCTCTATGCCCCTTTCCGGCGGTCTTACCAACCTCCATCGGATGCGGGCCGGTAAGAAAATAGTCCTGCACGGTGATGGCACATCGTTATGGACCCTGACCCATCACCGCGATTTTGCCAAAGCTTTTGTGGGGCTGCTCGGCAATCCACACGCGCTGGGCGAAGCAATCCACATCACCTCGGATGAAGTATTAACCTGGAATCAAATTGCTGGAATTATCGCGGATGCAGCCGG
>JAYSYV010001233.1:0-1043 GCA_043727245.1 Chloroflexota bacterium
AACTCATAATTAGTTCAGTCAGTATACTAAAATTAAAAACTATATATTTAGGAAATCCACAATTAGTGGATAACTTATCGCTAAATAATTAAGAATTCAGTCGCCCCTTATAACCCCTTTTAAATTCCAGCAGGTTTATGCTATAGTTAATTATCATCTGGAATAAGTAGTTGTAGCTTAGAATAAGTGTGCTGGAAATAGCCTTGAATCCAGGTGGTTGAAACATATTTCTTAGTTTAAATAGCCATTTTGAACTCGGTCTCGTTAGCGAGATATGTTATAATAGGCTAAAATATCTGCTATGTTAAGTTCATTTCGTTTGTAGAGTAAAAGTATAATAGCCTTCCAGGTTCATACTTTTCACAGGTCTGTAACTTAGAGAGTTAATCCGGTAAAGTAATAATCGGTAATCAGAAATAATTTTAATTTTATTTAAGCCAAAATTATTACAGCTTTCTACTAAAAGTTATAAGACTGCCTGAACCGGGAAGCCCGTTATTACCAGTTTCATTCAAAATAGGTTCACAGGAGTCCAACATGAGCATGGGAAACTCTGGTAACACCACCACTACGAGTAATGCCGAAGTCAGTAACCTGCTGGTTCAAGGCTTCAAGGCCGCTAAAGAAGGCCGCCGCGATGAAGCTTATGAAGTTTTTTGCGATGTCGTCCGGCGGGACCCCAATAACGAATTAGGCTGGCTCTACCGGGCGGCAACAACCGAAGACCTCTCCGAAGCTTATGTCTGCTTGCAACGGGTCTTGAGTATCAATCCGGCCAACGAAAAAGCCCAGCGCGGAGTGGAGCGCATCCAGAACCGGCTCAGTGCCGAATCTAACCGTACCGCCACCGCTGCCGGGGTAGCCAGCGCCGACCTGAACGGAGCGGGCGCAACCAGCCCCAGTATTGAGGAGAAAGACGTTATTTCGGGGTTTAATCCGGGCTTTAGCCGGGTGGCCGCTTCTTCCGAGCCTTCCAACCAGTCGCCCTCGCGCTATGCTTACCAGGAAGCTCCTTCACCCTTCAACCAGGCTTCTGCCCCGCA
>JAYSYV010001234.1:0-3558 GCA_043727245.1 Chloroflexota bacterium
AACGCTGCGCAATACCCCTGGAAACGCTCTTCCATTGCTGTCATGAAGTTAGCCGGGCCGCTTATTACCCCGATGCGGCGATGTCCAAGAGAAATTAAATGCCGGGTAGCCTGTAAACCTCCGTCATAATCGTTAGCATGGACGGCCGGCGTAACTTTATAGGGGCTATCCTTTTTGGTCAGGGCGTAGCCGACCGAAACCCGTGGGATACCCGATTCTTCTAGTTTTTCATCCAGCTCGACCCCTATTACCGTTTCAAGAATTATAACCCCATCTACGTAGCCTTTGTTCAAAAGACGGTTATAAGCCCCCTGGGAATTGGTTTTGCGGGCAGTTGAAAAAAGCAGGTTGTAGTCGCGCTCGTTGGCTACTTCCTCGATACCCTGGAGGACTTCAAGTAAAAATGGATCTCTGAACAAATAATTTGGCTCATAAGGAATAGCCAGACCAATAACGAACCTGCGGTTGCCAGTAAGGCTTCGAGCAGCAAGGCTAGGGCTGTAGCCCAGGTCTTCAACTGCGTTCAGTACTTTCTTTTTAGTTTCATCGCTCACATAAGGCGTGTTTGAAAGAACCTTAGAAACTGTCGCAGTAGATACCTGGGCCTTGCGGGCAACATCGTATATATTCGCCATTGAATGCTTTCCTCTGTGAGGTTTAGTTAAGCGCTTAACTATCGTGTCAAAAAAACGTAATGACTATGTTTTATGATATATAGGTTGGAAGGTTTGTGAACGGTAGAGTAGTTAAGCGCTTAACTACATCATAAATCAATTCTTAAACCTTGTCAATAGGTTCTGAAAAAAATCAAATATTCTATTCATTATCAAAGTGTTATTTATGGGTTAATTGTACAACACGCCGCGTCCCGTCTTGGCTACATGCCTCATCCGCCTGAGTTTCAGGCTCAGATTTTTGCAGTAGCCAGATCGGGCATCCAAAACTCAACTGATTTCAGCTATTTGGCAAATTGGTACATCACTCAGTTTCCCAAAATTGCCGGAATAATAGCGTGGCGTATCTTGTTTACCGCGTCCCAGTTGGCCTGGTCGTTGGTCGGGCCGGGCTAGAAAGTTGAGTTTATTTCCCAGGATGATTAGAAAAGGGCTTTGCACTCTAAATTTGGGTGCCTTAAAGAAGCCCAGTTATTTAAGCCTGAGTACAAAGTCCATCTGAAAAGTGGAAAATAAAGATACGCGGCTAGAAGGTAACCGGCAGGGTTTCCAGGCCGCGCACGATAAAACTACCTCGCCAGCGCAGTTGCTCAGGGGTGACGGCTAACCGCAACTTCGGCATTCGCCGGGCCAGGGTGCTGAGGGCAATCTGCCCTTCCATCCGGCTAAGGGGCGCTCCAATGCAATAGTGGATCCCTTGCCCAAAAGACAGATGTTTATTGTTCTGACGACTTAAATCAAGCGCATCCGGGCTTTCAAAGTAGGCAGCGTCCCGGTTGGCCGAGGCAATCACAGCCAGGACCAGTTCTCCTCTTGGTATGGTCGTGCCGGCAATGGTTACGTCCCCGGTAGTGTAGCGTTCGGTAGCCGTTTCCGCCGGGCACACAAAGCGCACCAATTCCTCGACCGCCGATTTAACCAGGGCTGGTTCGGGGCTATCTCGCAGCCGGGCCAGCTCTGCGGGGAATTCCAACAGAGCCAGCGTTCCAGACCCCAGCAAGTTTACGGTCGTTTCGTGACCGGCGCTCAGTAGCAGGAAGATCATCGCCAGCACCTCATCGTCGGTCAACTGGTCATTACCTTCTTTAGCCTGCACCAGGGCCGTTATCAAGTCGTCTTTGGGGCGGGCCTGGCGCTCTCTGGTCAGTTTCTTCAGGTAGCTCATAAATTGGAGCAAGCTGGGAATAACTAACGGATTACGCCGAGTTCCTACCGAGACAAAAGCCTTCATTCCACGTTGGAATTGGGGGTAATCCTGGGTCGGTACACCCAGGATACGACCGATCATTGTAAGGGGCAGGGGTTGAGCAAAATCTGCTATCAAGTCCATGTGGCCTTTTGGCTCGGCGGCATCGAGCAGTTCGTTCGTGACAATCTCGATCTGCTCGCGCCACTGCTCAATCAGGCGCGGCGTGAAAGCCCGGTGAACCAGCGCCCGCAACCGGGTGTGGTCGGGGCCGTCCAAACTGAGCAAGTTGTGTTGGAGCGACTTGAACATTGGCGGCAGCTTGGGGGCTTTCTTCCACTGTTGGGCGGTCATGGCATTCTGTGGGTTTTTGAAAAACCGGGTATCGTCCTTGAGGACGTTCAAAGCATCATCGTAGCGCGTCACCAGCCAGGCTCGTTGCTTGGTAGCCTGGAGGGTCACCGGGAAGACCGGCGCTTCGGCCCGTAATCGAGCATAGTAAGGGAACGGGTCAGCCTTGAAGGCGGGGGCAGTAATATCAACCGCTCCAATCGGCCTCGTAGTGCCTGGAATTGTACTTTGTTGTGTGTCCATAAACTATTGCTCCATAATTCCGTCTAAAAGAAGGTCAGTAAGAAAGTCTGGTAACTCTTCCCATTGGTTTTGCAGGATTTTATCATCCATAACATATTCCACAATAAGACCCATTATCATGGCCGAGACAGCCCGCATGGTAAGTTTGAGGTTGATTGGTTTAATCACCTTTTGATCGATCCAGTTTTGAAAGACAACTTCACCCATCAAGAGGCTCGGCTCCAGAATCTTCTGGTAATAAAGCGCCTTTAGTTCCTGGTTAACCATCATCTCGGAAACAACTACCCTGAATAAGCCAAAGTTATCAATTTTCAGGGCCATCAGGGGTTGCCGGAAAAACGCTCTCAAAAAGCTGCGAATGTCGCCAGGAGTAATGTTCGAGAATTCTCCATTTTGCCTCGCCACTTCTCTCATGAGGTCGAAAATACCAATTAAGAGGGCGGTTTTACTCTCGAAATAGTTGTAGATAGTGCCTTCGGCAATACCGGCCTCTTTAGCAATATCCTTGGTCGTGGTTGGGTGAAAACCTTTTTGGGCAAACACTTTTGCAGCCGCCTCCAGAATCTGGTTTTGGCGGGTGGCGCTAAGTTGTTTTTGTATATCTTCCTTCATAGTTTGATAATAGCTTTCTTTGCTACACTCTGAGTGAGTACTCACTCAGAGTGTAGCACCCTTTTGTTAGCCCGTCAAGAGGTATTGTTACCGATAATTGTAAAAGTCAATAGGTTTGGCGAGGAACTTTGAAACTTTATTTTATCAAGCAATGAAGGGGGCCAGTTCAACTGGCCCCCTTCATTGCTTGTGCGACAGGCGAAGCCTGGAGCATCTCTAATAGCTTATTGCCTTACCTCACCACTACCACTTTAACTGTGCATGATTCAGGGGCCGTTACAGTGGGAAATCCTTTTGTTTGAACGGCCGGTGGTAGGAATGTTTTAGTTCTACCTTCGAGGGCATTGGCCTTTGCTGTTCCTAATAGGCAAATGTGCTAGATGAAAAGGAACAAAGCATATTAACACTATCTGAATAATTTAGATAAGTTCTGGAAAAGCCAAACCTCTAATTTGCAAAAGATTGGCCTTGCCCAGTAGCTGATTGAGGTAG
>JAYSYV010001235.1:0-1042 GCA_043727245.1 Chloroflexota bacterium
TCTTCCACAATGTAGAAGCTGGCAAGTCCCATATAAGCCTGTTTTGGGGTTAATTTATGGGGATGAGGGTGATACCAGTAAGTGCCGCCCCGGTTTTGCACCGTAAAGTTATAACTATAGCTACTGCCACTCTTAACTGGCATAGAAGGATGACCGTCCATACGCCAATCTACTTTAAGACCGTGCCAGTGGATAGTGGTATCTTCGCCCAGGTTGTTGGTCACATTAGCCGTAAAGGTAGCGCCCGGTTTTGTGCGGAAGATAGGATTGATGACAGTTTTGCCATTCAGCGTAACCTGGTAAGTCTGAAGGTCGGTCGATTTGCCCTTAAATATCTCCAGATTAGCCGGTTTCACGGTAACTTCAAACGGTTGGCTACCTACGTCCAGCACTCCTAATAATCCGTTCTGTCCCGGTAACAGGAGCGGACGGGTGAAGTTAGCCAACTTTTTAGGATCAAGAGCAGTGTAATTCAAAGGTTGAGCAGTCGCTCCCCCTGCTGTTGTACCAGCCCCAGGCGGGGCGCTTGACCTGATGCCGGTGGCAGTAGTTTCACCACAAGCGGCCAGTACCCCACCCATGAATACGATTGCACCACCTATTCCACTATATTTGAGAAATTGCCTTCGGCTAACTGTCATATTTGGTCAATGCTTTCTCTGTTTACTTTCCTGGTGTTAAATGGCCCTGGGGCCGCTGCTCCTTGTAAAACTTCAACGAACCCGTTAGGCAGCCTCATGCTATAATCCTAAGCTGCGACGGGCGCTATCATACTGGGCCTGAGTAATTTCACCGGCAGCGAAGCGGCGCTGTAAAAGCTCAAGGTTTGTTCTACTATCAAGCTGGCTGTCGCTACTGGCCGGGCCACTGTTTCGCCGCATCAGTAGTACTATGCCCCACACCACCGCTGTCCAGAAAGCCACCATCCCTAAACTTCCTAAAAGCATTGCCCACCAGGGCCAACCGTTCCCGTTTTCGGTTCCGTTATAGCCATAACCGTTCATCATTCCCCAACCCCAACTCCCGCCTGACATCATACCTC
>JAYSYV010001236.1:0-1041 GCA_043727245.1 Chloroflexota bacterium
GCAAACAACTTCTTTTTCTTTAACAACTAGCGTGTTAAGTCAATACTAAGCAGCATCTAAACTACTTTCTGACTACTAACTACTGGTTTAGGCCGGGGCGACCAGCGAGAATGCTCCGACCGAGTTAGTTTCGATTTCCGCCACCAGATTCAAGCGGCGGTAATATTCGATAGTAGCGGCTCTAGTGCCAATGTTGTAACCGACCTGGCGGCTTACCTGCCGGGCCAGTTGCTTGATTTCCCGAATCCGCTTGTGCATCTCAGCCTGGTCGTAGATGCGGTGGCCGCTAAGTCGGGCTACCAGCCTGGTGTAGCGTTCGCGTTTGGTGAGGCGGCTTTTCCTGGGCAATTCGAGCATCATTGCTACCAGGATAGCCGGTAAGTTGAAACCGGCTTCCAACAACTCACGCCACATTGGGGTCAGCCACAAAGCGGCTACATCCACCCAGCCCATGGTCGGCTCGTTCTGGTTACGCATACGGAAAGGCACTTCGGTGGCCTGGAGCGCCCAGGCTTTGAAGAAATCGTGTCCGTAATCCTGCAACCAGCGTTGCGCCGCTTCTTCCAGGCCAAGTTGTCGTCCTTCGATTTCGGACAGCAGTCCCTGGCATTCGTGAAACCTGGCCCAGAGGGTCTGGGCTACATCGTTATTGTAATATTTGCCGGTAAGGCTAAAGACTTTCCGGCGAAAAAGCTTGGGGTCTACTTCTTCATTCTCCACGTAGGAGAATTTGAATACATCTTCAAAGCCAACGTTTCCGTTCGATCCGAATTCTACGTCATAGATACCCAGTCCGACACGAGTTAGAAAATCCCGGTCCTGGTATAATTCTGCTGCCTTAATATCACCACGCATTGTTTGTTCCTTACTTCCTGGTTTACGCGCCTATAACCTGGGCTTGAGAGATAATGCATCCCCTGACCGCTACTTTGTCGGTCTACCCCTTTCCCGGTACAACTAACTGTATCCGGTGGTTACAGGCCCTTCTTACATGACTATACTCTGAATGTTGTTCGTATCAGCGGCCTCTTTTCACCCGGT
>JAYSYV010001237.1:0-1041 GCA_043727245.1 Chloroflexota bacterium
CCCGACCCTGGCGGAGTCAGCCGGGCGACCGATTTCCGCAACCGTATTGGCGGCACTCTGGCGATTATTGCCAAGCACCGGCCTGACGTGGATGTGGTCGAGTCCCTGGAAATGGTCGGGGATGTGGCCGGACGGACCGCTATTATTGTTGATGATATGATTTCCACCGGTGGCACGCTGGCCCAGGCCGCCCACCTGGTTATGGAGAGAGGAGCGAAAGAAGTTTACGCCTGCGCGGTACACGGCCTTTTTGCCGGGGACGCTTTCGAGCAGATTGCCCGTTCCCAGCTCAAACAGGTGGTCGTTACCAATACTTACCCGGTTGATGGAATAGTCCATAATTTAGGCATTGAAGTGCTGACCGTGGCTCCCATGATTGCCGAAGCGATTACCCGGATTCACAAAGATATGTCAATCAGCGTGATGTTCACCTGAACCGAGAGTAAGCAGCAGGTTTAAAACTAAATATATGTGTATCTTAACTGGAAATGTCGCTTTTGTGTACGCCGCTCTGAATGATACTACCGTCACGCTCAAGCCGGGCGAAGTGGTTTGCGATCAAAATATTACGCCTGAACGGATGATTGTAGCGGGAATTTCGGTAGCTATCATTTTGCTCTGCCTCTTGATTCTGTGGATTAATGCCGCCGCCGAAGCGGGCCTGACCAACCTGAGCCGCCACCGTTTGCAGCAAATGCGCGACCGCCATGAGCCCCGCGCTCAACTGATTGAAGATTTATTGAACCGCCCGGCCCAAATTACTTCCGCCCTGAACCTGTTGCACATAATTTGTTTGATGGCGGCGACCGGGCTGGCAATCCTGACGATTCATCAGTTTAACCTTTACGGCCCCGAAGTTACCGTAATGTTAATAATCCTGATTTTTATCACCATGAGCGTGACCCGCACCGGCTCCAAAGGCTACGCCATGAACCGCCCTGAAAGGATCGTCCTGCGGTTTAGCGCCTTTGTCAATGCCGAAGTCGCCATAATGCGCCCGCTGGTCTGGCTGGTCCACAGCCTCTCAAACTTGCTCTTGCG
>JAYSYV010001238.1:0-1041 GCA_043727245.1 Chloroflexota bacterium
AAGCGCTCGGTGCTGAAAATCCGCTCAAAGCGTTCGTAGGCCAGTTTGCTATTGGCAATACCGGCTTTACCCTTGAGAGCTTGAAGCTCTTGCTTCTGAGTGTCGTCGGTGGCAGCGGCGATTTTAGCATCCAGCAGTTTGTCCACCAGAACATCCACCCGGCTGACGAAGAAACTGGCGACACTGGCAACTTTTTCCAGGGGCTTGCTGCCGCTGGCGGCCAATTTTTCCAGGCCGGCAATGTAAGCGTTAGCCACTTCTTCATAGGCATCCAGCGAGAAAATCAAAGTCACATTGACATTGATACCGCTGCCGATGACTTCCGTAATAGCGGGCAGACCTGCCGGGGTGGCCGGAATTTTAATCATAACGTTGGGCCGGTTGATAGCCTCGTGGAAATAGTGGGCATCCCGGATGGTCCCGGCGGTGTCATTCGCCAGGGTGGGGGATACTTCAATCGAGACATAACCGTCGCCGGCGTTGCTCTGGTCATAAACCGGGCGGAAAAGATCGGCAGTATTGCCAATATCGGTGATTGCCAGGGCCGCGAAGACTTCATCAGCCGTTTTATTCTGGCCGATTAGCTCCTTAATTTGTTCGTCATAATCGTTACCGGCGCTGATGGCCTTCTCGAAAATAGTCGGGTTGCTGGTGACACCCCGAACGCCGCTTTCGTCAATCAGCTTCTGAATCGAGCCATCCTGAATCAGGCCGCGCGCGATATTGTCATACCAGACGCTCTGTCCTTCTTTCAGCAGGTCAAATAACGGACCGCTTGGGGCTTTAACAGCCTGATGAGCCTGGTTTTTAATCTGTTCCTCGCCACTTTTGTCGCTCATAATAAATCTCCCTTTTATTAACTGTGTCCTTCATCGCCACGGGCTGGAGCACTGGAAATGTGTCCGCCGGAAGTAAAATTGCGCCGGTTGTCGCGCAGTTTGCGCTGGGTTGCTTTAGGGTCTTTCAAAAGTTCCTGGGCCACGACGGTAACATTCTCGACGGTAAAACCCCATTCCTTGAGGATTCTTTCGTAGGGAGCCG
>JAYSYV010001239.1:0-1039 GCA_043727245.1 Chloroflexota bacterium
GAGAAAAACCTTCACCTTGCTTTTGGAGCGGGCATTCATACCTGCCTGGGAGCAAATTTTGTCCGGGTTCAAGCTGCTGTAGCTTTTAATTCCCTGCTAAAAACCCTGGATAGTCTGCGTTCAGCCGGGACTCCGCCTGGCAGGCAGAGCAACCCCAATTTTCGAGCCTTACACAGCCTTTTTATCAACTATACACCTATTATATGAAAGAGGTCTGGAATGTTAGACTTAAATTCAATTAATGCCAGGGAGGATTTCAAAATCGCCCTTATTGAGAAGGCGCTCAAAGACCCCGGCTTCTGGAACAGCCTGGTTCAAGACCCGCAGACCGTCCTGGTACAGGAACTTGGCCCTGAACAGGCTCAGGCTATTTCGATAGAAGTTCACCAGGAGAAGAAAGATAAAATTTTCTTCTGCATCAACTACAACCCTAATTCTCCTCTAAATGTTGCCAGCATCAAGATAAATGCCAATGACTCGGTTGAGGAGAAGGTCGTCAAAAAAGCCTGGAAAGACCTGAATTATCGCCGCGAACTGTTGAGTAACCCGGCTTCTAAGGTAATCGAGGAAACTGGATTGGATATATTGCCTTCCGTCGAGTTCAAAGTCCTCGAAGAGAGCCGGAACCAGCTTCACCTGATTTTACCGGAAGAAGCTGCCACCATGTCAGCCGAAACGCAGGATGATACGGAACTTTCCGAAGAGGAATTGGAGTCAGTTGCCGGTGGCGGAGCCTGGATGAACTTCAAACAGGCGGTTAAACGAGTAACCAGCATTGGAGATGCCTGTATTGTAACTAAAGCCGGTTGCAGTTCTTCCAGCGGCGTGCGCGGGTAAGGAATAGGCGGCATCGTGCGAACACACTCGCTTACCAGGGAGCTATTGCAGCGGATTATTTTTAGAGCCAGCACCTTGCAAGAGCGGCTGGCTTTCCCCTCACAACCTTTAGAAAACCCGGCTGTCGCCGCAGTTATCAATGCAAGGTTGGAAAAATGGTGCAAAACGGTCACCAAACTCAACTGGGCCAGGTTCGATAAAA
>JAYSYV010001240.1:0-1038 GCA_043727245.1 Chloroflexota bacterium
AGTCGATTGCTATAACCTGATTTCGGCCCAGACTTTCCTCTCGGTTGGCGCTCACGATACGGCCCATATCCAGGGCGAGGTCCGTTTCGTGGTAACTAATGGCAGTGAAAAATATACTCCCCTGGCTGAAGACCAGCCTATCAAAGTTTCAGCCGGAGAGTATGCCTGTATGGACGCTGAGAAAATCCTCTGCCGGATGGACCTGAAGCAATGCGCCGAAACCCGCATCACCAAAGACACCACCGAATTTATGGTCTATGTCCAGGGTAACTCCCTTACCGAATATTCTTATCTTCTCGAAGCTTTACATACTATCTGCCAGCTTATCACCGAAACTTGCGGCGGGGAATACACGGTAATCAAGCGGGAATCAGGAGAATAAAATTAAGCTTTATTTATCCTATATTTTTTCCGGGTGAAGCTGTTTAAAGAGTTCATTTGCTGGTAAATTAAACAACCGAGGTAGTTCCAGATCAAAAAAATCCAGTTGAACCAGGGGTTTTGGAAATGACTCTGGAACAAGCGCATTTTCGGTATTAAAATTTACCTTAAAAGAATCTAAAATATTAAAATAAAGGTTAGCCTCTGTGGGAGCTTGAATGATTCGGCCAAGAAAGTGAAAGAAACCAGCGTAGTTGTAAATTGACTCTCCGTCATTATGATACTCGTAAACTTCACCCTCCTTGCGCGGGTCAATCCCAAACTGGTCAAAGAATTCTTTTATGGCCGGGGGGAAGTGAGCATAAGCTGTAACAAAGTTCAAGCAATAAGTGCAAGGACATTCCTCTGAAATCAAAGTTAAGTTGAGATAGGTGCTGGCAGTTAGCTCCCTATCTACTTCTAAAATCCAGCCGCCTATCTCAATTTTCCTTAACATACACTTTCCCCACGAAATTCTTCCAGCTTTAACGGCTATTTGTCCGGTTTTGGTGCAGGTAAACCGCCATTCTCGACCCGGTGAAAGACTTCCGCCGCTCCCAGGTTGAATGGCTTACCGCTCAGGGCCACCATGTTTCTAATTCGGCCTTCCATCTCGTC
>JAYSYV010001241.1:0-1037 GCA_043727245.1 Chloroflexota bacterium
TGCTAGATTTTTTTATTGCCAGCTTAATAGTATTTTTTCGAGCAGAGTTACCAGGCCATAGGCCAGGATTGCGATAAATGCCAGCGTAAGCAACGCCACAAAAACCAGGGCGGTATCGAATTGGCCTCGGCCCAGGTTCAACAGATAGCCCAACCCCGACTCGGCGGTAATAAACTCGCCCACGACCGCTCCGGTAATCGAGATAGTCAGGCCAATCTTCATGCCCGTGAGGATGGTCGGCAAGGATAGGGGCAGCTCGACCAGCCAGAGGGCTTGCCAGCGCGAAGCTCCGAATACTGCTGCCGCCTCGCGCAAAGATGGTTCAATGTTTCGCAAACCGGCCACAGCGTTCAAAAGCAAGGGGAAAAATACAATTAAGGCGCAGGTAATAACTTTCGGCAGCAGCCCAAAACCGAACCACAGCACCAGTAGAGGAGCCAGGGCGATAAGCGGGATGGCCTGGGTCGCCGCCAGCAGGGGATTCAGGAGCGTGGCAACCAATTTTGAACGAGCCACCGGGTAGCACAACAACCCGGCCACCAGCAAGGCCACTCCAAACCCCAGCAAAGCTTCCACCATGGTCGTCCCGGTGTGCCGCCAGATAGCCCCGCTTGCCAGCACTTCCCCGAACCGCTCGGCTACCGCTTCCGGCGAAGGTAAAATATAGGGCGGGTAGACCTGCAACAGAGTTAAAAGCTGCCAGATTGTCAGCAAAACAACGGCAGTCAGCAAGGCCGATAGATACGACAAGCGGCCCAGGATAAGGTGCGGTTTGGCTTGTTTTACTATTTCGCGCTCCTCCTTGGTCGGGTCGGGCCGCTCTAGCGAAGCGGGCGCGGGAGTAGTATCTTTATTTATTATATTTTGTGTATTCTTATTTTTACTATCAATCAACATAGGGTCAGTCATCCTATCCCGGAAAAAATTTAAAATTAAAAAGGCACAACGGGCAACAGCAATACCCGTCATGCCCTCTCTCGTCCCAGAATTTGCAAACAACAAAAAAGGTAATCACATAATGATTACCTTCAAGGGGA
>JAYSYV010001242.1:0-3540 GCA_043727245.1 Chloroflexota bacterium
GGCAACTGCTGGCCGGACAAGTCCCGCTCTGGAACTCTACTCTCCAGCAACCCCTGTTAGAGTTTAGTAAGGCTCCACTGCTTTATCCCGGTTCCTTGCTTTATTACCTGGCCGGGCCGGAATATGGGCCGCTGGCATTTGCGATTTTCCATTTCTGGCTGCTGGCGATGGGTTTAACCGGTCTGGTCCTGCATCTCCGAGCGGGACGAGGTTTGCCTCCGCAGCGCCACCGAATGGTAAGACCGGTGGTGTGGCTGGCTGCCGGTTTTTTGCTGATACTGGCCGGAGCGTTAAGGCCGGATTGGTTGGCCGCTTTTAGCTGGCTCCCGCTGGCTATGCTTTTAGTAACATGGCGCAAGCGCGTCCAGGCTTTGGTCGTTCTGGTCTTGCCGCTGGGTCTGCTGGCTTTGAGCGGCCCGCTACCGCTGGCCCTGGTTTTGTATGCGGTTGTGGCAGTCTGGTGGTTGAACCGGGCGACCCACTGGCGAAACCCGGTCCAGGGTCTGCAAAATTACCTGCGATTGGTGGGCTATCTCGGCCTGGTGATGCTCGGTGGGCTTTTCCTGGCTGGGCCGCAGCTTTTCCCACGCCTGGCTTACTCCGGCCCGGCGACCAACGGCCCGTGCTGTCCAGTCGGGGCTACCCTGAGAGCCGAGGCTACAGGCGCGTCCGTGGTGAACCTGGAACGGCTGGACTACGGTCAGTGGCTTGTCCGTTTGAATATTATCCCGGCCTCCCAGACAGACCAGGCCACACGGGTCCAGGTCCGGCTGCAACCGGCGGGCAACCAGCCTTCGCCGCAATTTTCCCCAACCGGCTGGGGCGGTCAGCTTTTCGAGGGAAACGATATTGGCAAAGATGCCAAACGGGGGCCGGACGTAAAAGTATTGGGGACCAGCCCGACCGGTCAGCAGGTCGCTACCATCACCTTTGATAAAGCTACTCCGCCTCAGTCCGGCGCTTATACTTTGCGGTTGCGCTACAACCCCCTGTCATTTACGCTGGGCCTGTACGCCGCTTTTCTGAGCGTAATGTCCATGGCCCTGATAATGGTCATCGTGGGCTGGCTGCGCTACTACCGCGAGGATGCCAGCGACCATCCCTTGCGGCGGGTAATCAAAAACAGCGCCACTCCCCTGTTTGCCCAGCTTACCGGCAAAGTCATTGATTTCGCCTACGCCATCTTTGTGCTGCGGCTGTTAGGGCCAGAAGGTAACGGTCAGTTTACTTTTGCCGTAACCACCTGGCTTATTTTTGCCACCATCAGCGACTTTGGCCTGGAAGGGCTGGTTACACGCGAAATTGCCAGGGCCAGGCTGCTGCCGGACGCTGCCGAACAGGTCAATCGGCTTTTTGTCACCAAATTTTTCCTGCGGTTGGGTTTTTCGGTGGCAGCCCTGCCGCTTTCGCTAATCTGGATTGGCGGCTTTGGCCTGAGCGGCAACCTTTCGGCGGCAACCGGTTGGGCCATCGTTTTATTGATGATTGGCTTCTGGCCGTCGGCACTCTCCGGCTCGATTACAACCGTTTTCCGGGGCTACGAGAAGTTTGAATACCTGGCGGCGGGCCAACTGCTTTCCGCTATCATCAAAGTGCCGTTGGGCCTGGCGGCTTTGTTAGCCGGGTGGGGTGTAGTAGGGCTGGCGGCGGCTTCGGTGGTGGTAAACTTTATCCAGGTCGCGGTACTTGGATCATTACAAAACCGGCAGGTCTTCCGGCCTAAACTCAGCCCTAAATACTTTGACGGCCAACTGGCCCGGACGTTGTTAGGAGGGGCTTTTCCGCTCATGCTAAATGGCCTGATTATCAGTATTCTTTTCAAGTCGGATGGCATCCTGTTAGGGACGCTGCGGGGTGATACCGAACTGGGACTTTATAATTCGGCCTACAAGTTCGTTGATGCCCTGCTGATTATCCCTTCGACCCTGACGATTGCCCTGTTTCCGCTCTTTTCGGTCTACGGCGCGGAAGCCAAAGATAATTTGCTGCGGGTCTACCGGGAAGGGCTGCGGCTGCTCTTGATTATTGCCCTGCCGATTTCGACCGGCACTGTTTTCGTAGCCTACGACCTGATTGGTTTCCTGGGCGGCTCCGATTATCTGCCGGGTGGAGCCATAGCCCTTCAGATTTTAATCTGGTTCTTGCCTTTCAGCTACATCAACGGTCTGACCCAGTATGTCCTGATCGCCATTGATAAGCAGCGCAGTATCACCTGGGCAGTTGTAGCCGCCGCCGTAGTCAATATCGGACTTAACCTGGCCCTCATTCCGTATTTCGGCTACCAGGCTTCGGCGGCTATTACCATCCTGACCGAACTGGTCTTGCTGGTTCCTTTCAGCCTGATAATGTGGCGGGCGTTGGGCAAAGGGGCGGTTCCGCTGGCTCCGACAAGTTGGCGGCCCGTCCTGGCATCAGGGGTGATGTTTGCGGCCCTGCTGGGTCTGTTGAGCCTGGGTTTCAATCAATTCGCCATAACTGTAGTTGTGGGAGGGTTGGTTTACCTGGGAATACTGGCACTGACAGGCGCTTTCTCCCGGCAAGACCTGGCTTTGCTCAAGAAAGTCTTAAAACGATAGTTCGTTTGTGGTAAAATAAATGATAATAGCTGCGATAATGTTCATCCCAATCTAGTTAAGAAGGGTTTTGCCCCCTTGAAGGAGTATAGTTGTGCCTAAGAAAATACTGGTTATAAACGATACCCAGGAGATTTTGCAATTGTTTGCCGAAATACTTATCGGTGAAGGTTACGAGGTCGCGCTGCATTCCTACAGCACTCGCGATATAGAGGTGGTAAAAAGGGCTGCCCCGGATTTGATAATCAGTGACCACCCCCCTACCGAAGAAAAACAAGCCTGGCAATTTCTCCAGAAGCTTAAAATGACTCGCGAAACCGCCAATATCCCGGTGGTGCTGTGTACGACCAACTCTAAAACAATTATTGAAGGGGAAGGCCACCTGGCCGCCAAAGGGGTGGTTGTGGTTCTTAAGCCATTCGATATTGAAGATTTGATAGGGGCGGTCCAAACCCAGATCGGTAAATCCTGGGATAGCGCTGATGCCGGCTTAACCAACAAAGTATTAGATATTACGGGAGACTCGGCAAAGTAATTTAACGATGATACAGACTTTTAAGTTTTGCCCGGATTTGTTCGTCTAACATTTCAGCCGGACCCGGTCCGACCATCAGGGCCGAAAGCCTGCGAAAGTTGTTGACCACCTGGATAGCCTGTTCCAGGCTGAGTTCGTCAGCGGGCTGGAGATTTAATCGTTGGTAAGTCTGGTCCAGCAGCGATTTCGCCGGGTGGCCCAGTTGGCCGGTCGCCAGCCGTTCCAATTCAGGATACAGCACTGCTTTAGAGGAACGCGGCTTTTTTTCAACCAGCCCAGCTTTAAAAAGATTTGCCAGGGCCAGGGTAGTTTTGAACTGTCCCAGGTTAGTTTTCTGAGCTAATCCCACTAAATCATTTTGCCCATTGATGGAAGTAAGCACTTTCCAGTCGTCCGAACTTAAATTAATTGCGCTGTTTAAGCTGGCCGGTT
>JAYSYV010001243.1:0-1036 GCA_043727245.1 Chloroflexota bacterium
GGCGATGAAGTAGTTATTTTTGAACCTTTTTATGAAAACTATGGGCCGGATGCTATTCTCAGCGGGGCAGTCCCCCGCCACGTAACCCTCTACGAGCCGGACTGGCATTTCGACCAGGCCGAGCTATCCGCCGCTTTCAACGAAAAGACCCGCGCCATTGTCATCAATACGCCCAATAACCCGACCGGCAAAGTCTTCAGCCGGGACGAGATGAAATTTATTGCCCAACTCTGCCAGAAATGGGATGTGTTCGCTATTACCGACGAAATTTACGAGCATATGGTCTACAGCGGCGAACATATTAACCTGGCGACCTTGCCCGGTATGTATGAGCGAACCATAAGCATCAGCGGCCTTTCCAAGACCTATTCGGCTACCGGCTGGCGGATTGGCTGGCTGATTGCCCCGCCCGAAATAAGTAACGCTATCCGCAAAGTCCACGACTTTCTAACTGTTGGAGCCGCCGCGCCTCTGCAAGAAGCCGCCGCTTTCGCCCTGGGCTTCCCGGACGAGTATTACGAAAACCTGGGCAACCTCTACCGGGTCAAGCGCGATTACATGATGGCGTTCCTGGCCGAAGCCGGGTTCCACGCCTACGAACCGCAGGGCGCTTATTACATTATGACCGATGCCACTAACCTGCTTAAACGCTTCAACCAACCGGACGATGTTAGTTTCGCCCGCTTTATGATTGACGAAATTGGCCTGGCAACTGTACCCGGTTCGTCTTTCTACCGGGATAAATGCCAGGGCCGGACCAAAATCCGCTTCTGCTTTTGCAAAAAGCCGGAAACCCTCGAACGCGCCCGCGATTTGCTTTTGAGCCTGGGCAAATAATTCTGTTATTTGTTAGAATACAAAAAAGGTTGGATTTTTAAAGTCCAACCTTTTTTGTATAGATGTCAGGTTAATCTAAACAGTAACTTTTCCCTGTTTAGAAGCTTTTAACAATAATGTCATCTGTGTCTCCGGGCCGCCGCAGGTGATAAGGCACATCCACCACCACCACGCCGGGCTTAAATAGCAAAACACGTTT
>JAYSYV010001244.1:0-1035 GCA_043727245.1 Chloroflexota bacterium
CTGGTAATAGACGTACGAGAACCTTCCGAATACGCCCAGGGCCATATCAAGGGCAGCAAGTTAATTCCCCTGGGACAATTGCCCGGCCGCCTGGACGAACTGGGAGGCAAAGATTGGGAGATTATTACAGTCTGCCGGAGTGGCGGTCGCAGCAGCCAGGCGGCAAATTTACTAGCCGCCCAGGGCTATATCGTTACCAATATGCAAGGCGGGATGATCGGCTGGCAACAGGCCGGTTTGCCAGTACAAAAGTAAGCCTTTCCGCCGCTTTTTAAGCCTGACAGGCATTAAATGGTTAGACCTTATTTCATTAGCTCAAACCATAACAGGCTTCAAATTCAACGCCTGCTGAAAAGCTGGCTAATGTGCTGGGTTGCAGGCGGGATAAGGGCGGATAATGGTACTTAGTGTATTTCAATTCTTCCTACCTTAGCAAACATTTTGAGCCTGAACGAAGCCACAATGGTGGAATATGAGAAAGATAATTTATTGTGGGAACTTTCATTCTGGCGCTGGTAGTCGGAGCTTTTACCGGGCTGTTGCTTGGGCTGGTGGGGGGAGGCGGTTCAATCCTGACCGTCCCGGCCCTGATCTACCTTTTAGGCCAGCGCGTCGGTCCTGCTACGACTATTTCCCTGGCGGTGGTCGGGTTAAATGCGGCCTTCGGTGGGTGGCAGAAATATCGTAAGCAGCATGACTCGATCCGCCTGGATTACGCCCTGGCCCTGGCCTTATTAGGGCTGGTGGGAGCTCAGGCAGGCAACTGGCTGAACAAAACCCTGCCCGAAAAGGTGACTCTTGGCGGATTCGCCCTCCTGATGATACTAGTAGCCGGGCTGATGTTGCGTCCGCCGAAATTAAGCCAGGTGGAAGCGGAAAAATTCCCACCTCTGCGCAATCGCTGGCTGCGAGTAGGTAGCATTGGGCTGGGGCTGGGCTTTATGACCGGTCTTTTTGGCATTGGCGGAGGCTTCCTGATCGTTCCGGCCCTGGTGTTGCTGTTGGACTTCCCGATGCGTTATGCCACCGGTACTT
>JAYSYV010001245.1:0-3537 GCA_043727245.1 Chloroflexota bacterium
TGGCCGATACAGGAACCACCGAAGAAAAGCTTGAGTTTCTATCGCAAGTGGCTTGCTTTCCAGGTTATACCAGCCCGGATGGTCTGATCGCTCTTGATAGTCGGGAAGCGCTCAAGTTTGCTTCTAATTCGGCCCTCGACCTGTTTACCCTCAGGAAAATATACCATCAGGTACTGTCAGCCTGGTCAATCGGCAAATGCACCAGGAACCCTATTGGCTTCTTCCATTATGCTTTGACTCGCCAGCTGAAGCAGAACCCTTCCAGTTTTAGTAACCGGATAGAAATCTCTGAGAGGATGAGGTTCAAGGCGGAACCATACACCGGAACCTATAAAGAGGTTGGTTCCCGGTTCCGGCCTGTTAGTACCCCAATAAATACAAGTAATCTAACTTATCAAATCAGTGCGGAGGAATTAGCTGGAAGCCAGGAAGAACAAAGCTTGCAAAATAATTCCGATAATGCGAAGCAGCTTTTAACACTGAATTTGGAGAAAATCCAGCAGGTGCTTCAAGAGCGAGTGGTAGAGGCCCTAAAGGACCGGTTTAAGCAGCCAGAACTGGCCGAAACCTTAACTCGATTTAAGTGGGAAATTTGCCTTTCTGGCTCGAAACTACGATTACAATTAGAGGGTCAAATGGCAGATTATCTAGCGTTGGGTCAGGGCGAGTTAGCTCTGCTTAAAATTGTAGTTTCTCAGGTGTTGAAAAGATTGTACGATGGTCTTTTTGACGTAGAAATTTTAGCTGGGCTATAGTGTCATATCCTAAAAGTTTCATTTCCTGGCTGCTTTTTCCTTAAATATTCCAGGTATCTTTTGACCTAACCTTAGTTTCCTTCAGGTTACCCTTGAAGGTAACAAGAAATCTGTGTATTATCCAATCTGCGGGTGGACCTTTACCAAGATTGCAACGTTCACAAAGGGTTTGTAGGTTTGAAGGAACATTTGTCCCGTTTTTTGAGACAGGAATCCTATGGTCAATATGAAGCTGAGTAACACTTCCTTTAGCACCACATTTAACACAACGATTATTATCCCTGGTCAAAATGTCGTAGCGTAACTTAGCCCCGATTGGCTCACGCTTAAAGCCCGTACTTGTCGAACTGTTGCTGCTACTTCTCTTTGAAGTAAAGCTTCTTCTTTGTGCTTGAACGGGAGTTCTATAGGAGTTCTAAAGAGTTTCCGAAATCTCATGGTATATATACTAATATCATCTATTCTCATTGACCTTCATATTGACGCAATCATTTTCTTAAGATATTATTAGTTGAGGCCAAAAATAATGGGGGATTAAAACTGTGATAGATAATTATTTGAGTGTTGAGGAAGTACTTAGCCAACTTGGCATATCCAGGGCAACCCTTCACCGTTGGATGAATGAGGGGAAACTTAAGTATTACAAGTTGGGGAGGAAAACTCTTTATAAGCCAGAGGATATTGCGGCTTTAATAGTACCGGCATCAGGCGGTGAACACCCAAAAGAATGCCCGGTGGCAGCTTAGAATCTAACACCGGGCAATAGCTACCAGGAAAGGTTAGAGCTTTCTGGTAGATAAGTGGAGTATATCAGAAATGTCGGTAACACAGCGAACTCGATTTCTAATCTTTCAATGTGATGACCACCGGTGTCAGATGCGCGGTAAAGCTGCTCCGGATGGAGCAAGACTTGAAGTAGATCACAAATTAGCATGTGCGAATGGCGGTACGGATGAGATAACAAATCTTTGGCTTTTATGCTACGAATGCAACAGAGGCAAAGCAGCTCTCTATCTTGAGGTAGAGAAGTTATACGTTAATAACCCTGATAACCTACTAAAAAAGTATAGGGGTCTTCGTGGTATTACTGTTAGGGAACTGGCAGAGAAGACTGGCATGAACCATAAGGTAATTAGCTTTATCGAGAACGACCGGCAGAAAGCTACTATCGTTTCCATTGGGAAACTAGCCAAGGGACTTGACATAAATATTGAGGAGCTTATTCCGTTGATGGACACAACGGCAGCAGAGCGAGGACGCAAGGGCGGTACTGCTACAAAAAATTAGAGCCAGTTCTAGTCTGAAACCCGAAGCTGGCTCTTAAATCCGGTCCAGTGGTGGAACACTAGAACCGGCAACATTAGTATATCAACAAGAGGTAACACCGGCAATGATGAACATGACCGTAGCAACGGTGAAGTCTCTACTCAACAGTGGCTCTAAAAAGAAAACAATAGACCCAAGAGACTTTGAGTTGTACCAGGATGTCCTGCGTAATTACGAAGCAATAGGACCGGATAGGTTTAGTTCTGTTGACCAGGATAGCGCCGCTAGATTAAAAGAGAAACTTAACCAGGTCACTTCAAAGGACTATTAATGAGCGAACAAACCACAGCTTTAGTACCAATCGAAGAGCGCCAGGTAGATTTCTACGGAGATGGCATTACCGCTGCCCTGGCCGAGGTTAAAGGCGAAGAACAGGTCTACGTTCCTGTAAAGTTAATCTGTGACTACCTGGGCCTGGACTGGTCTTCCCAGGCTAAGCGATTGAAACGTGATAAGGTTCTTTCCCAGGTCCAACTCATGGTCATCATGACCATGAGTCAGGGCAAAGTTGGAATGAACTGCCTGCCGCTCGACTACCTAAACGGCTGGTTATTCGGTATAGATGCCAGCCGGGTTAAAGCAGAACTCCGCGACAAAGTAGTTCGCTACCAGCTCGATTGCTACAAAGTTTTATCTAAACACTTTCAGGGTGAAGCGTTCATCACAACAGGCCGGTCCACCCCGGCCCCCAGCGCGGCACTTGTTCAAATCCGCGATATGGGCCTGGCAATTGCCCAGATGGCCGAGCAGCAAATGGAATTAGAGCGCAACGTTAACCGGGCGCACACCCGCCTGGACCAGGCTGCCTTTGCTTTCAAGGCTTTGGACCAACGGTTAACCGGCATCGAAAAGAAGTTAACACCGTCCGGCCTGATAACCGACGAACAAGCCTCAGAGGTCAGTCAGGCGGTTAAGGCTCTGGCCGATTATCTCACCACCAAAGACAAATCTAAGAACCACTACCAAGGTGTCTTTCAGGAAATTTACCGGCGCTTTGGAGTTTCCAGTTATAAGAATATCCGGGCTGACAAGTTCGCAGCGGTCCTAAAGTTCCTGGCGGAGTGGAAAGACCAGGCGGATAAGTAAGTAAGTAAGTAAGTACCTAAGTTTGGCGCAAAATTAACCTAACCCCACTTTGAGAAGCCCATTGTTTGAGCACTGACTTGAATTGACGGCTCACTTCGTGGCGTTTGGGCATCCGCACCTTAACAATTTGACCGTCTTGAAAAGTCAGGCGACCGCCCATTCCCAACCAATCGCGCACCCAGCACTTTATACCGTACTCGGCTACCTTCGGTTCATTTTCGCTTAACTGCTCGCGCTGCCACATTATTAGATTATGGGCCAGTTGGGCTAAGCCGATTAGCATTTCCTGACCAAATAAACTTCGTTTACGGCGCCTGGCTAATCCTAAACCTTGCTTATCGCTGCAAAATGAGGCGCTTTCGATGCCCGC
>JAYSYV010001246.1:0-1034 GCA_043727245.1 Chloroflexota bacterium
GCTGGAAGTTTATTCTACGCTAATCGAAACGGTTAACCGCAACCTGCCGGTTCTGCACCGCTATATCAAGTTGCGTAAAAAGCTACTGGGCTTGAACGATCTGCAAATGTACGACCTTTATACGCCCCTGATTCCCCAGGCCAAGAAGAAAATCCCCTACCAGGAATCGGTCGAAAATGTCTTGAAAGCCCTGCATATTTTGGGGGACGATTACGTGGCCGAGGTTGAAAAAGGGATAAAGTCGCGCTGGATTGATGTCTATGAGAATGTAGGCAAGACCAGCGGAGCCTATAGCTCCGGTTCTTACACTTCTCAGCCGTTTATTTTGCTGAATTACACCGATAACCTGGATAATATGTTTACCCTGGCCCACGAACTCGGCCATTCGCTCCACAGCCTGTTTACCAATCGCACACAGCCTTTCATTTATGCCCATTACAGTATTTTCGTGGCCGAGGTAGCCAGCATCACCAATGAAGCCCTTTTGACTCACCACTTGTTGAGCCAGACCACTGATAAGGCTGTGCGGACGTACCTGATAAACTCCGAACTGGAAAAGTTCCGGGGTACTCTTTTCCGCCAGACCATGTTTGCCGAGTTTGAACTGGAAGCCCACAAACGGGCCGAAGCGGGACAGGCTCTGACACCGGACTTGCTCAACGAGCTTTATTTTGAACTTAACAGCCGCTATTACGGGCCGGACATACTCTACGACCGCCGGATTGCCGGGGAATGGATGCGGATTCCGCATTTCTATAGCGCTTTTTATGTCTACCAGTATGCTACCGGCGTATCGGCGGCGACTGCCCTATCACGCCAGATTATCCAGGAAGGTGCGCCCGCCGTGGACCGCTATCGCCACTTCCTGACCACCGGCGCTTCGGATTACCCGACCAACTTGCTAATCCGGGCCGGGGTAGATATGACCACGCCGAAGCCGGTCCAGCTAGCCATTGACTATTTCTCGGAACTGCTGGACGAAATGGAGCGGCTTACCTCTTAAAATAGGTAATAAAAAAGAGCGGCCCGGAGAA
>JAYSYV010001247.1:0-3535 GCA_043727245.1 Chloroflexota bacterium
GTCTGGCCTGAGCTTTTTATCCGGTCAAGCGCTTCGGATAAATTTAAGGGTTTTTCCACCAGTTCTGGCAATTTCCCCCGGCGCGACTGCTCGGCGGCCTCGCGGATAATCTTCTTCCAGCGGTCGGGTCGGGCCGCCTGGCTGACGCAGCGTTCGGTCAGCAGCGGCACAAAGCCACTAACGCCTACTTCGGTCCCTTTTTGTAGCACAAAATCAAACTTTTCGCCTTTTAGCAACGCCTGGTAAAGCGTCAGGCGCACTTTTGGTTCCCCGGTAGCGTCGCGTTGCTCTACAATTCGGCCCAGGGCCATATCGGTCTTGCTCAGACGCTGGACTACCTTTAGCTCGACCTCGTATTCAAAGCCAAGCCCGTCCAGCAGCAAAATTTTAGCGCCCGGTTCCAGCCGCAAAACCCGGCTTATCTGGTGGGCAATTTCCCCTTCCAGCCTGACTTCAGGTCCGGCGACCAGGGCTGGTTCAACAAAAAAACGATTCACTTAATCCTATCAAAGTAGTTAGTAGCCAGTAGTAAGCGAACCTATCTCATCCGATACCGAGTTCAAGTTTACCGAGATAAGTTTTAACCTTAAAGGCCATAATTCCAAATGCTTCATTACAGCCTGATTGTAGCATATTTGCGGCCTATCATTAGCCGCTTATTGGCTGCCAATTCGCCATATTAAAAAGACCCTGACTTTCACTTTAATGAAAATCCGGGTCAAACCGAAGACTGTTTTATCAGCTATACAATTCTACGTCCTGTTCCGGCAGCATTTCTTCTATAAGTTCGGGCCTGGCATACTCGGTCCAGAGCCGGTCGGCCAGGGCTTGCCAGTCGCTTTTCACGCCGTAGCGGTCGAAATACTCGCAAACTCGCTTCAGGTCGCGTTCCAGGAAAAACCGGGCGTTAGGATTTGAATAAATGTTGCTAACCTGGGGAAAATCAATCAGGGTTATCTGGTTGTCCCAGTAGAGAATGTTAAAGGCCGAGAGGTCGCCGTGGACCAACCCGTGTTGCATCATCAGCTCGACATTACGCAAGACTTCCTCGAATAAAGGTTTGGCCTGGTCTTGCGGCAAAGCTACTTCCTGCAAGGGGGGTGCTGGGGTTGTACGGTCGCCCCGGTAAGCCATCACAATTACGTTATCGGATACGGCGTGAGGTTCGGGTACGGCTGCCCCGGCTGCAAAAAGTTTTGCCAGGGTAGTGTACTCGTACAAAAGCCACGAACTGTGCTGGACCTGCACTCCAAAGCCGGTCTTTTTGCCGATAGCCCGCATAATCCGGCTGTCGGTCCGCTTGACAACCCGGCCTTCGCCGGTCAATATCTGGCGGCCTTCCCGGTACACCTTGTCATTACGCAGGTTGCGGAACTGGCGGGGCCGGTAAACTTTAGCCGCTACCAGGTCCAGGCCGGTTTCGGGATAAGCCTGGCAGCGGTAGACAGTCGCTTCTTTGCCGCCTTTAACCTGGGCCAGCACATCACTAATCAGATGTTCCTCGTAAAACACCCCTAAAGAGGATAGCAGCCAGACTTTTTCGTACTTGGCCGGTACATAAGTTGGATTGAAGCCGCCTTCCAGGCCGGTTACTTCAGTTATTCCTTCGAGTATGGCACTCTTAGATTTCTTGGGAACATGATGGGTCTTTGGTGGCCGTCCGGGAGCCGCTTCGGTGGATAAATCGGGATAACCTTCAAAATCGTCAGTTGCGATTCTGTATTTAGGCAATTCTTTAACTCCTTAAATGCTTGAAAAATTCTTTGGTAGTCAATATAAAGTTGGAAGTTAAAACAGCCATAATTCGCCTCCTGAGATTTAATAAAAATTAATATTTCACAGTTAACCTTGCAAAAATGAACTATTGGTTAGCTGTATATACTATAACCCAACACCTGAAATGTGTCAATGATTTATTTGATTTCCCAGCTTACCCCATACTCGCTTAAATAGGTCAGGGCTTCAAGCGGGTCAAACGCCTGGGCCGGGCCGAGCGCCCCGCTCAACTCAAAATCAGGTTGAAGCATCTGGGCGGCGCACCAGGCCGTAATCACAGCGGTCAACTCGTAAACATTCTTACCCTGGATTGTAACCTGCCGATGGCCCTGGCTTCCCTCGGCCTGGGCCATAACCGCCCAGCGCGAATTTTCACGGTAGCCGGGAGCCGGACCTTTCGCCAGCCTCGCCATAACCGGACCAGCCAGACGGCTAATCAGTGGCAGCAGCGGTGAAAAAAGCCACAAGGAAAGGGCCAGGAACGAGTTCAACTGCAAGAAACTTGCCATGTTCTGGACTTTTATATGGCGTGGAATAGTCACCAGTTCTCCAAAAGGGGTCCAGATTGCCCGGCCTGAACCGAAAGGCGGTGGGAAATTTACTCGCCGAATACTGGAGGCAGCGGCTTTAACCGTCACCCGGCCATTCTTCCAACTTAACCCCGGCTTTGCCAGGACTTGAAACAGCGAAAGTTTAGTACCCTGGCTGGATTTTATGCCCCTGGTTACGGTTGCAGTCCACAGGTTTTCCACAGGCTCGAGGTTTTGGGCCGCCAGGACCGCCGCCCAGTTGGTCATAGTGTATTCCAAGCCGCAGGCGGGAATAATCGCGCAGCCCTTCTGCCGGGCCAGCCCATCATATTTTTCGATTATGTGGGCCAGGTAAGCCTGTTCGCCCGACAAATCGAGGTAATGCACCCCTGCTTCCAGGGCGGCTCGCACAACCGGCTCACCTAAAGTGGTGTATGGCCCCACGCAATTTATTATCAAGCCGATTTCAGGCCGGAAAAGAGCGTTTAAAGTTTCAGAATTGGTAGGGTCTGCTTCTAAAATTGAGATATTCTGGGGAAGATTCAGGGAAATTTGTAAATCTTTCAAACGGGCCAGCGAACGCCCGGCGATAGCAAAGGGTTGGCCTTTTTTGTGCAGGTGAGCCGCGATTAAACGGCCCGTGTAGCCGGTCGCACCAAGGACCAGAATCAGTTTAGGAGTTAGAGAAGCGGATTCGGTAGAGATGGTCATAATCTATGGCGGCTCATTACACTCTGATGACTACTTCTTAACCGCCCGGCGCTGGCGTAAAGCCTCATACAGGGTAATAGACCCGGCCACGGCGGCGTTAAGCGAGGCTACTTTACCCAGCATCGGCAATATTACAAAGAAATCGCATTTCTCCCGAACCAACCGGCCCAACCCGGCTCCCTCGTTGCCGACCACCAGGGCTAACCGTCCGGTTAAGGCCGCACTATCATAGGGTTGGGCCGATTTCTCATCTTCCAGTCCGGCCACCCACACTTCGGCTTCTTTTAGCTCGTCCAGGGCGCGTGGTAAATTGACCACCTGGGCGATTTGGAGATGTTCAACTGCCCCGCTGCTGGCATTGCGTACAGAAGGAGTAACACCTGCCGCCCGCCGTTCCGGCAGAATTACGCCGGTTACACCGATAGCTTCGGCGGTACGGAGAAGCGTTCCCAGGTTTTGGGGGTCTTGCAGGGAGTCCAGTACTAAAAATAACGCGTCCGGGTTAGATTGGCTGGCGC
>JAYSYV010001248.1:0-1032 GCA_043727245.1 Chloroflexota bacterium
CGAGACCATCAGCAGGGGCAGACTGCCCAGGATAAGTTGCCAGGCGGTCATAGTCAGCAAGTTGAATTGAGTACCCATGCGCTTGACGATTATATTGCCAGCCGCCGAGCCAGCCGAAGAGACCAGCGCAGTCAGGGAACCCAAAAAGCTATAAATATCAAAGCCGAGCAAGGCCGGGGCCGCGATTAAGCCAACTCAAATCAGCCCGGCTAAAAAAACTATAACCTTACCAGACGTTATTTTTTCTCCTAAAAACAGGGCCGCTAGCAGCAGGGTAATAAAAGGCTGGGTATTCCCCAGGGCCGAGGCCACTCCGGTTCCGGTCCGGCCAGGGCTAAGAAACATGCCCCCAAAGGTAATAGTCGTCGCAGTGGCGGCCAGGGCTAACAACCAGAGCCAGCTTTGGCGAGTGGGCAGAGGGGCCCGCCTATCACGAATACAACCGCAACGAGGGCTACTCCGGCAATTAAAGCTCTAACCCCACCGAAGAAGAGGGGTGGGGCGAAAGCCAGACCCGCTTGATGGCGATAAAACAGGTGGCATAGATTAACGTAATCCCCAACATGCTTAGCACCTGTGACTTTGCTGCCACAGGTGCTGAGTTACTCAATAGGTTCGGACCAGTTTTCGGAACGGCCCCTACTTGTACCCCATTGCCTCTACCACCGTGACCTAACATCTTTTTTAGTTTCTCCCTCAATCAAATCAATATCGTTTGATCTAAACAGTAATACTCATTTCAAGAGCCAGCCCCGAAAGAACCAGCCTGAATTGATACAATCGAAACCAACATTCAGATTTATCAGCCCCTGCCCTGACCCTGACCCTGACCCACCACCCGGCCTTCCTAATGACCTGGTTGCCTTCCTCCTGTCAATTGCCGCGGAGCTTTGGACGCACCCTTAGCATCTTTACATACTCTTTGGTTGGATATAGTCTTAAATCCTAACAGCGTACGTAATACATCGATTAAATTATTTATATAGAAAGAAGAGCGCTCATAACTGGTAGAATTTCACAAACTTCTTAAAG
>JAYSYV010001249.1:0-3530 GCA_043727245.1 Chloroflexota bacterium
TACTCAAGAAATGAGTATCTATGAATTTATAACAATGGAAGCCAATTTCGAGGGCTACTCTCGGTTAGAAGACAAACGGGAAACACTTGACCGGCGGGAAGCACTTAAGTTTGCCACGAACGGCCAGTATAACCTGGAACAGGTACGCACCCGTTACGAACAGGTCAAAGAAGTCTGGGCCAGCCAGTCCGGCTGTCATAACCCGTTAGCCCTGCTGCATTGGACCCTTACCCAGGATGTTGACCCGCGCAGAGGCAAGTTAAACAGTTACAAACAGCCTCATACTGACAACCCTGTAACCAGGCCAAAATCTTACGAGGCTAATAAAAGTACACCGAAGAATTATTCAAGACCGCAGTTAAGCTTTCAAAAAAGAATGTTTCCGCAAAGTCAGCCAGAACTAAGTAATCCTTCTAGTAATCCTTCTAAGGAAGCCAGCGATTTTAATCAAAGCAGCCCGGCTATATTTGCCCCGTCTTCGGAAGCCAGGGAACCGGGCAAGCTCTGGAAGGTTATTTGTGAAGATTTGGCCGGGCGTTTCCAGCTTGCCCCGGTCAAACAAGCTTTGCTAAAAGACTCCGCCTTGCATTTCAAAGCTGAGAATAATACCCAGGTAGAAATAGTTTTAAGGTCAATCTGGGAAGAACGCCAGTTGGATAGCCTGACCCGCAACATCATAAACCTGGCTCTCCGGCAGCGCCTCGGACCCGGCCTGGAAGTGAGTTTTCTTTCGGCTTAGATTTTACCGATTAAAAAGCAGGTCTCATTAGACTTTTTAGCTCTAACAAGACCTGCCCCATACTTCTACTGACTACTTCAGATAGCGGTTAAACCAGGCCGCAACCCGGCTCAGTAAATCGCGCTGGTGATGCAGTTCACCAATGATATGCGGCTCCCTGGGATAAACCACCATCTCGACCTCTTTTTTCAACAGTCGCAAGCCATGATACAACTCGCGGCCCTGTCCCAGGCGGACCCGTTGGTCGTTGGCCCCGTGCAAAATGAGAGTCGGGGTAGTAACGTCCGAAATATAGCTTATGGGCGAGGAGCGCCGGTATACTTCGGGGTCGGCGTAGGGTGTAGCCAGGAACTGCTGTTCGGGCAGCCAGTTTGAAATATCGGTAGCCTGGAAACTGATCAGGTCAGTCACCCCGGCCCCGACAACCGCCGCCTTAAAGTGGTTGGTATGGCCGATGGCCCAGGAGGTCAAGTAGCCGCCGTAACTCCAGCCGCCGATGCCCATGTGGTCCGGGTCGGCAATACCGCGCTCGATTAGCAGGTCTACCCCACTTAAAACGTCCCCGAAATCGCCCAGACCCCAATTGCGCTGGTTGCCCCAGGCAAAGTCCCGGCCCCGTCCGGCGCTGCCGCGTGGATTGGGCAGCAGGACCGCGTAGCCGTTGGCGGCCAGCCACTGACCCCAATCGTGCCAGCTCGCCATGAAGCGGTCGAGCCAGTACCAGGTTGGGCCGCCGTGAATATCTACCACCAGGGGATAGCGTTTGCCCGCTTCGTAGCCGCTCGGATAAATCAGAACGCCTTCGATGTCCAGGCCGTCCGGGGCTTTCCAGCGGATTGTTTCGGTCTGGCCCAGGCTGACCTCGGTCAGGCCCGGATTGAAGAAAGATAACTGCCGGGCTTCTTTTCCTGCTTCAATCGCCCAGACATCGCCAGGGTGAGTGCCGTCTTCCAGCACACCGGCCAGGCGTTTCCCATCGCTACTGGCGCTGAGATGAAAATGCCAGCTACCCAGTTCAGCCGAGATACGCGGCAGCTTAACATCTTCTACCGTTCCATCTTCCAGGGAAACCTTGCCTAGCCTGGTTTGGGTGCTGTCTACCGCGACTGTCAGCAGAGCGTCGCCGCTATCAACCCAGCTAGCCCAATACATGCCGCCAGCGTAATCCTGGGTGATAACCCTGGGCGCTCCCCCATCCTGAATGACCCACAACTCGTTGCACGAATTTTCCGCGTCGGCCCCGTTATCTACCCAGGCCAGGGACCGGCCATCGCTGGTTCCGGTCAGGCCAAAGGTGCTGTACTTTAGCTGCCAAAGTTTCTCGCTGGAGCCATCTTCCTGGATACTGAGTAAGTTCCATTTACGCATATCGTTGAGCAGGGGCGAGGGGCTGCTCAGGACCGCCCAGCCTTGCCTGTACCAGACGAAATCCTGGACCTGGTACTCGGCTGGAGTTATCGCCTTTGGCTCACCGCCCTGGGCTTCCACTACCCAGAGCCGGGTAAATTTATAGTCGTGGTCGATATGTTGAGCGTCATCGCGGTTTTTGAGGCGGGCTTCTTCGGCTTCGTCCGGCGCGTCGGCGGTGGTGTAAGCCAGGCGCGTGCCATCGGGACTCCACTTAAAGGATTTCACCTCGTCTTTAGCCCCGGTCAGGCGCGTGGCCTCGCCTCCGGCCAAAGACAGGGTGTATAGCTGGTAGATGTCGGCCTTTTCCCGGTCCGAAAGAAAAGCTAAAGTTTTCCCATCAGGACTCCAGCGCGGCTGATAGTCGGCATGATTGCCAGAGGTAAGTCGCCGGGGCGCAGCGGAGCCGTCGAAAGGGACATACCAGATGCTGGCTGCCGGGGTCTCGTAACCCGGCTCGCTGAAATCACGTGCAACCACCAGGGCTACCTGGGTTCCGTCATGGCTAATCTGGGCATCATTCACCTGATCGAGTGTGAAAATATCATCGAGCGAAAGGGTTCGCAATTCGGGCATATAAATCTCCTGTAACTTGTTCAATAGAGCAGTTGTTACACAATTCAGCATAAGTTCCTGATGGGAGTAATTCGATTGGCTGGTAAAAACTTCTTGAGCAAGGTAATAGAAGCTTCCGACAGCCCGACAAATTCCGGATTACTTTTAAGACCCCTTTTAGAACAACGCTGTTTTTTGAAGCAGAGTAACTTTGAAGTACCTATACCGGTAGGTTTGAGCAATAGGACTTGCCAGAAGTATACCAATAATTATCTTCAAGCTCAAATCAAAAAGGAAGGCTTTAGCCGCGTGGTAGAGCTAAAGCCTTCCTTTTATTTGCTACCTGAACGTAGCAGTCAACCACTCAGGCCGCCGTTTGTTCGTAAATTTCCACTTCGGCAGGTTCCGGTTTAACCTTTTCCGAGCGGGCGTGGGGCTTGCCGGACTGGTTAAAGGTCCAGTAGCGGTTCGCAAAGAAATTCCATAAAAAGACTATCACAGTCGCCCCGATTTTGGCCGGGATATAGGCGTAGGCTGCGTTGGAAAGCAGCATCTCGAAAGGTATTTCCAGCAGTAATACCAGCACCATATTTAGAATTAGCCCGACCACGTTGATTGAAATGAACCGGAATAATTGCCTCAAAGTGCGGTTGCCCTTTGCATCGGCGTAGACCCAGTGGCGGCTCAAATTATAACTGTTAATCGTGCCGCAAGAATAAGAAATTAAATTTGCCAGGATAGTCGGCCAGCCCAGGAAATATTTAAGAGCCGATAAAATTGCAAAATCGACCAGAGTTGAACTAAGGCCGACTATGCCGAAACGAAAAAA
>JAYSYV010001250.1:0-1032 GCA_043727245.1 Chloroflexota bacterium
CATTTCCATTTTCTTTAGAAACGGCTGTTAGAGATGAGATGGCAGGGTTCGCACCAGTTTGCAGGACATTTGAAGTTTGTTGTGATTTATTGCCGGAAACAATGAAAAAGAATCCGCTAAGGAGGAGGACCAGCACTATTACCCCCAGACCTAATCCGGCGAAAATCAAACCTTTCGGGCGTTTTGGAACCTTTAACATTATAACCTGACTACTTCCTGCTCCTGCTAATTGGGGTTAATGGCGGGGGCTATTTATTCAAAATCATTTTACCTTAAATTACGAGTTTACCAGGGGTTAAATCCGAATCCTTAGCAACCTTTAATAATCACTTCAAATTTTACTCTTTGGTTTTTAGAACATCAGGAAATCCCTGGAGTTTGGAAACTTTATTACAGGGTTGTAATAAATCTATATCTTCCCTAAACCCGATCTTTATTCAAAATTCATTCAAAGCTACCCGCTTTTAGTAAGATTTGTAAGGATTATTTTTAATATTACCTATATGATGTATAAATAAGTTGGTAGCAGGTACGAGAGAATAAAAAAGTAGTAAGAATTGAGCCTATTTTATCCCTTATTGAGCCTGGGGCTGCTTATTGAAGCGGGCCTTTTGCTCCTGATTACCCGGAATAATTTAAGTGAGCAAAGTGGTTTTTACCTCTTAACCTTTACTGTGCTTTTTAGCCTCTTTGCCCTGGCAAGTTACATGGTAATTACAAACAAATTCGCTCTCAGCCCGGTCCCCAAAATTTGGGATAAGCGATTAATTAAGGACAAAACAGCACAAGTAACAGGCCCAGCTACTCCAGCCGGTAAAAACAAACCTGACCAAAAGGCCGTTCTGGTACTGATAATTGTCTTTGCGGCTCTTTTCCGGCTGACCGCTGTTTTCATCGCCCCGACCCTCTCGACCGACCAGTTCCGCTACACCTGGGAAGGACGGCTGGTAACACTGGGAATAAGCCCCTACCGGTATGCCCCGGACGACCCGGCCCTTATTCCATTTCACAGTCCTATCTGGCCGTTGGTCC
>JAYSYV010001251.1:0-3528 GCA_043727245.1 Chloroflexota bacterium
CCCGCCAGTAATCAGGTGTATCCGGTTCACGCGGTCGCTCAACCAGCCAAAGGGGAACAGGAAGACAAAGCCCGAAAAAAGAAAAGCTGCACCCATCAACCCGACTTCGCCGCCGCTGGCCCCTTCCGAGCGGGCGTAGAGGGTTCGTAAAGGAGAAACCAGGCCAAACCCCAGGTAGGAGATGCCGACCGCCACAATCAGGCTGGCGATATGTTTATTTGACCACAAACTTTTTCTTTTAGCCCGGTAATTTTCTTGCTCTATGCCTGGTGGCGCTCCGGCGCTTTCTTCCACCAAATTTTGTCGGTAACTGAGCTTCAACTACTTCTCGCCTGTTTTTAATAAATACCCCCATAATAAACACCAGGCCATTATCACCTAAATAAAGGAGGTTGTCATCGTATAAAAGGCTTATTTTTATATAAATATACAAATTTCGGCCAGTAAGCTTGATTTTTGGATGCTTTATCAATTGAACCAGGAGGAATTGTTCCAGGGAGAAATATAAAAGTATAAAAAAAAGGAGCAGTCGCCGGAACTGCGACTGCTCTTTGTGGCCTTATGGCCGCGCGGAAGGAGGGTAGTCATTCCAAAACAGCTTGCGACCGGTTAACCCGGCTAAAGTGACACCCCTAATTGTCACTCTGGCTGCTCTCACGGGACGGCCTTCCTGAATTGGTCAGCACCCGTGTTAATTACCCCCGATTTAGTTGTTAAACTGCAGCTTTGAAACTGGTTTGCAGCTTCTGGGCCGCTCCTGCATTTCGTTTGCTTCTATAGCTCTATTCTACACCGTTTTAGGGATATGTCAATAGCATTGGGATATGTTTTGGAGCGATTCTCTGAAACTCGTCTATTAGTGGTCTATGTAAATAGCATGAACTACCATATGTTGTAATTTATGTAAAGTCCTTGTGGATAACCCGGTTTGTACTTCACTGGATAAGTCCTAAATCCTACAGCGAACTAGTTTGCCACAACGCTTATAATTGAGCCAGGTTAAATTTATATTGGCACGGAATTTGAGAAAGCATGTTTAGCCAGGACCGGCACTGGTTTACCGGTATCACTGGCTGCCGATTTGTACCTTATCAGCAGGAGAACAAGAGAACTTTGGACACACAGACACCAAAACATACCAACCGTCTGATTACTCAAACAAGCCCTTACCTTTTGCAGCACGCTCATAACCCGGTTGACTGGTATCCCTGGGGTGAGGAAGCCCTGAGCAGGGCTAAAACCGAAGATAAACCCATTCTACTTAGTATAGGGTATAGCGCCTGCCACTGGTGTCATGTTATGGAGCGCGAGAGCTTTGAAAATGAAGTGATTGCCGCCCAGATGAACCAGAATTTTGTCTGTATCAAGGTGGACCGGGAAGAACGCCCCGACCTGGATACTATTTACATGGAGGCGGTCCAGGCTCTCACCGGGCGTGGAGGCTGGCCCATGACGGTCTTTTTAACCCCTGAAGGTGTGCCTTTCTACGGCGGAACTTATTTCCCACCGACCCGGCAGCGCGGTATGGCTTCCTTTCCCGATATTCTGGAAGGGCTGGCGGAAGCTTACCAGAACCGGCGAGAGGAAGTTAACCAGAACGCCAGTGCCATGAAAGACCACCTGGAAGAAAGCGCTACCCTGAAAGTCCAGACCAGCGGCCAGGCTCTTGGTCCGGAAATGCTGGATATGGCCTGGCATTACCAGGGAGTTAACCAGCAAAACCAACCTGTCAGGGGTGGCCTGGCAACCATGTTTGACCAGAAAGAAGGCGGCTTACGGGGAGCGCCCAAGTTCCCCCAACCCATGACCCTGGATTTCGTGCTGCGAACTTATTACCGCACCGGGGACGAAGCGGCTCGTCAAATACTGGATTTGAGCCTGACCAAAATGGCCCAGGGCGGCATTTACGACCAGTTGGGCGGCGGCTTCCACCGTTATTCAACCGATGGCCGCTGGCTGGCTCCCCACTTTGAGAAAATGCTCTACGATAATTCCCAGTTAAGCCTGCTCTACCTGCAAGCTTATCAGGCCACCGGCAACAATCTGTATCGCCGGATTGCCACCGAAACGCTGGATTATGTTGTCCGCGAGATGACCGACCAGGCCGGGGGTTTTTACTCGACCCAGGATGCCGATAGCGAGGGCGAAGAAGGCAAGTTTTTTGTCTGGAGCCAAACTGAAATAAACCAGGCGTTGGGAGAACAAGATGCCGAGCTTTTCAGCCGCTATTATGATGTCAGCCGCTCCGGCAACTGGGAAGGCAAGAATATCTTACACGTCACAAAGTCCCTGACAGTAGTCGCTGGGGAAGCTGGCATCAGTGAAGAAAAGCTGGCGGAAAGCCTGGAACGGGCGCGGACCAAACTTTTGGCCTTGCGTGAGGGGCGGATTCATCCGGGCCGGGACGAGAAAGTGCTTACTTCCTGGAACGGCCTGATGTTAAAAAGCTTCGCCCTGGCCTCGCGCATCCTGGACCGGGAAGATTACCGGCAGGTAGCCCTGGCGAATGCCCGTTTTATCCTGGATACCATGCGGACCGCCGAAGGTAAACTTTTGCGGACTTACAAGGATGGCAAAGCCCATCTCAATGGCTTCCTGGAAGATTACAGTTATTATATTGACGGGTTGCTGGGGCTGTACGAGGCCACTTATGACCTGGCCTGGCTCACGGAGGCCCGGCAACTTGCTGATACTATGCTTGAGAAGTTCTGGGACGAAGCCGACCAGACTTTCTTCGATACAGGCAGCGACCACGAAAAACTGGTCATGCGGCCTCGTTCTTTCTATGATAACGCTGTGCCGAGCGGCAACTCGGTCGCGGCGGACGTGTTGCTGCACCTGGCCCTCCTGACCGGCGACCCGGATAATCGCTATGCCAACAAAGCCGAAGGGGTGCTGGTCCGGCTGGGTGAAATCGCCGCCCACAATCCCAGTTCCTTTGGGCGGCTCCTGGGGGCGTTGGACTTTTACCTGGGAGAGCCTTTTGAAATCGCCCTGGTTGGCAACGAATCCGAGCCTGGTACGCAGGATTTTCTCAAGATAGTTTACGGCAACTACCTACCAAACCGTTTAGTAATGGTCCTGACAGATGGCGTAGACCCGACGGGTTGGCCGCTTTTGGAAGAACGGCCTCGCCGGAACGGTCAGCCTACCGTGTATGTTTGCCAGAATTACACTTGCCAGCAGCCGGTAATGAGTCCGGCCAAACTGTTGGAAGAATTGAAATTGAATAGGGTAAGCAGAGGAGAATTATGAGCGAAACAACTTCGACCGGGAAAGAAACCCCCACTGTCCAGGAGCAACTGGCCGCCCAGACTCCGAAGGTGGAGGAACAAATTGAGAAGCAGATCGAATCCGGCAAATTGCGGGAACCGCAGGATTTGCCGCTGGCAACTAATAACGATAAACCTTTGATTTCCTTTGACTTTGATGGGGTTATCTGCCGCCCGCCTTTTGGTCAGAACCGGGTGCTGGGCCGCCTCCTGCATGAGGAAGAATTACCCGAAAATATCCGTATGGTGGACGGTC
>JAYSYV010001252.1:0-1031 GCA_043727245.1 Chloroflexota bacterium
GGGCGCGGCGCTTTCTGTGCCTGTGTGGTAGCGGCGGCAGTCATCCTGGGGCCGGATCCGACCGGCCTGGAAGAAGCCCGCGACTCTAAAAAACTTTCAGCTTCGCAACGAGAACGGCTAAACCTGATTATTCGCCAGAAAGCCCTGGCCGTGGGTATCGGGGCCGCTTCCCCGGCTGAAATTGACCGCTTGAATATCCGCCGGGCCACCGCCCTGGCGATGCAGCGGGCTTTGCGCCAGGTTGGCCCGGTGGATCATCTGCTGGTAGACGGCCACCGCGTGCCGGAACTGGGCCTCGAACACCAAACCTCTATCATCAAAGGCGACTCCATTTCTCTCTCGATTGCCTGCGCCTCGATTGTGGCAAAGGTCTGCCGGGACCACCTGCTGCACCGTCTGGCCGAACGCTACCCCGGCTACGGCTGGGAACACAACGTGGGCTACGGCACAGCCGAACACCAGTCCGCTTTAGCCCAAAAAGGCGTTACTCCCCACCACCGGCGCAGTTTTGCCCCAATCAAGCTCCTGCTAAATAACGCAAAAAGTAGTGAAATAAACCTGCCTGATGCCTGAAACAAGCTCATTGGTCCTATTAATGGGTCAATGGTCCTATTTACTCTATGTAGTCAAAATCTTATTATAAATCTGGCAAATTTAGATTTTTTTGCTTTTGTAAAGTTTCTAACTGGAAACCCCTGTAAACAACGACTCGACAGACTAGCTTCCTGTGTAATTCATAAGTTTGAGTGTCAGATCCCCTTTATTTGTAATTAGCCTCATGTTAACAATTGAATAAATTGCCGCTTTAAAACTTACCAGAGGCAAGATTACCGAAATGCCTGGCCCGAATATTGCAAACGAATGTTTGTGATTTTTCCTACATCTAAACAATGGAATGTGGTAATATAGCTTCGGCTAAAACTTGAAGTTAGACGTTATAATCATTGTCGAAGTTATGTCAATATATACAAGGAGAGAGATTAGTGAAAGTTTTAACCGGTTCTTCCCGGCTGGTAGTAGTAGCCCTTTTA
>JAYSYV010001253.1:0-10669 GCA_043727245.1 Chloroflexota bacterium
GTTTGAACAATACTTCACCGGAACGCCTGCTGGAACGTGACAAAGCGGAAATGAGCCTGAAAGACTACCTTATAAATTACTGGAAGCGACCGGCAACGCTGCTGATTCGCTAAAATGCCGATGCCTGGCCTGGAAATTTAATAAATGCGGAAAAATTTAGGGTTTTTAGGTTTAATTTTAGCCGGTTTAGTCCTGGGTCTGGCTCTTGCCTGGCTGACCGGTCGTTTTTCTCCGGCGGCGGCTCCTAACCGCTCGGCTTCTTTATCTTCAAATGTGCTAACCCCGGTCACTCAACCTGCCTCCACCATTTTACCGTTGCCGTACCAGAGTACCGGCATCACCACATCCCCGGCCCAACCGGTTAAACCCGCCGCCCCGCCCGCAATTGGTGGCGAATATATTGCCCTGGGCGACTCGGTGGCCTATGGGATTGGTGCGCCTGACTCGAACGCCCAGGGTTACGCTGGTCTCTTTTATACGAATTACCTCAAGCGTGTCCAGCCTGATCTACTGGCCTACCGCAACCTGGCCGTACCGGGCGAAACTACCACCAGCTTTTTAGCTAAAAGCAGCGGCAAGAGCCAGCTACAGAATTTCAAGGATGAAATCGCGGCGGCAGCTAAAGCCGGTTTGCGAGTTAGCCCAGTCAGCCTGACTATCGGCGGCAACGATATTCTGAACGTGGAGGGCAAATCCAATTCGGACCGGGAAGCGGCTTTGAGTAAGTTCGATACCAATTTCAGCCGGATTCTGGATGAAATTAGAGATCAGATCGGTCAGGCTGATTTGCTGGTGACGACTTACTACAATCCGCTAGCCTATAACACCGGCGGAAACAATATTGAGTCGGACTGGTTCCGGCGGTTCAATGCTGTAATTCGCCAGCGGACCACCGAAAAAGGGGCTAAAACCGTTGATTTTACCAGCCCGGTAGTGGGTAACGAGAGAAATTTGACCTGGATAACCGCGAATGATGTTCATCCCACTCCCGCCGGATACGTTGCTTTAGCCCAGGCCATGTGGAAGGCCAGCGGTTACGATACCACTTCACCCAGCCTGACCCTGACTTACAACCCGGTGGCGGCGAGCGGTACGGTTAATTCCAGCAGCCGATTGGTCTTCAAGCTTTCGGCGGTAGATGATTGGTCGCTTGCCCTGAATCTCGGTAATGACACCGAACAGTCCGGTGCAGGAAAGATGGTCGGTGCCTGGGTCAGCCTGGATGGCGGTTTGCGTGCGGCTATCAGCGCTATTCCGGCCCGCTATTCCAAAGTCGCAACCGGTGGAGGGCAGGAATTTAACTACATTCTTGATACTACTCTTTTAGTTCCTGGCAAGCACAGCCTTAAATTTGAAGCAACCGATATGGCTGGCAATACCGCTCCTCTGGAAATCAGTTTTACTCAACTTTAATTCATCTTGTGGAGTTTTATTTGAAACAAAATTACCCAGGTTAATTCGGACCTGGCGGTTTAACGTTCTAACTTTTATAATGTTATAATGGTAAGACAGCGTAAAACGTAAACGTTAAACGAGAAAACAGCTCTTTATAGTAGCGGATAGCAACAAAATCATGGATTAAAGCAGGAAGTTAACCGGCCTTATCCATTCCCACGTTTAACGAATTTTTAGGAGATAAAAGCGGTGAATGATGATCTGGTCGAGCAGTTGCGGGAAATTGGTCTGACCGCTAACGAAGCAAAAATCTATATTAATATGCTTGGCCGACCTCTTTTCAAAGCTGCTGAAATTGCCCAGGTTGCCGAAGTGCCGCGCCCGAAGGTCTATGAAGCTTTGAGTAACTTGCTTGCCAAAGGTTTCTGCTTTCCCGTGGCCGGGACCGTGGCCCAGTACAGCGCTATTCCGCCGGAAGAAGCTCTACCGGCTTACCAGCAGCGCCAGGAAAACGAGCTTGAACGGACCCTTCACGAACGTCGCTCTAAAGTGGGCAAACTGGTCGAGAAATTAGAGCCGTTGCACCAGGCGGGCCGTAGCGAAACCGGCCTTTTACGCTATATTGATATTCTCAGCGAACGGGGCCGCGTTACCCAGGTGGCAAACGACCTGCTGAACAGCGCCGCCCGCTCCATCCTGATTTTTGAGAAGGAACCCTACGCCCAGGACTCGCGTACGCTCAATTCTTACGAAATCGCGGCCAGTCAGCGCGGTGTGGAAGTGCGCTGCATTTTTGAGGCGGGCGTTCGTAACCTGGCAAACCGGGCCAGCATCCTTAAAGAAGCAGGCGCTCAGGTTCGGGTCGCTGATAGCTTACCCATGAAACTTATTGTAACCGATGACCACGCCGCGATTTGCGCCTTGCGCGACCCCATTACCGGCCAGCAAAGTATTACCAGTCTGCGGATAGAACACGTTGATTTTACCCAGGCCATGCGGTTGTTGTTTGAAAGCGTCTGGGACAATGCCCGGCCTTTTGATCTTTCCACCGGCCCTGTCCAGCTAGTAAACGCGGGTAAAGAATAGCCATGAAGCAAAGCCGTCGGGGGAAATCTGGTCTAATGCCTGGGCTGTTGATGCCGCTTTTGCTGGCTCTCACGTTGGTGCTGACGGCCTGTTCCACCGATAAATCGGCGGTTGAACCAAAATGGTTGGCCCTGGTGACTACCCAGGAGCTTCAAGATTCAGGCTTACTTGACATAATTATCCCACCTTACGAACAGGCCAACAATGTGCGGGTCAAGCGCCTACCGGTTACTACAGCTTTGGGGCTTAAATATGCCGGAAATGCCGGGGTAGATATTTTGTTGCTGCCGGGCGGTCCGGCCCTGGACACGTTAGGCGGCCCCGCCCCAACCTACCCGCCTTACCAGCGCGATCTTTTCCCTTCTCCCACCGCTTATGTCAGTCCTGGCCCCGAACCGGAACTCCAACCCAACGCCCTCTACAACGAACGGAAACTGGCCCTGTGGACCGAGTTAGTGGCTCTGGGACCGGCGGACAACTCAAAACTGGATAATCAGGCTGATGCTGCGATCTTTCTTAAAGTGGCAGCTATGAGCGGACTGCTTTTCTATGCGCCTGAACCGGCCCAGGAACCGGGCCTGTTTGCCACTTTAGCGCGTTTGTGGGGTCTTAAGGGCATTTATACCGCCTACGACCGAGGGCCAGGAAACCGGCTGATTGACGCTGATATTGAAACGGTTGTAAAAAAAGCGGCCGAGGATAAGGCTTTCACAGTGGCTCCCCTGGCAACTTTTGTCAAGCTGCAATCCGACCCGGCCTTCAAAGGCAAACTAAAAATCGTGCTTGCCGGTGACAAAACACTCTACCAACCTTATGAAGTGCTGGTCCCGAACAATACTCCTGGTACTGACCGGGATGTTAAACTGGCCCGCACCATGGCTGACTATCTGACCAGCCAGAAGGTCCAGGCTCTTATCGCCCAATATACTCCACTCGGAGCCGATCATCCGCTCTATCGCCCCTACTATTTCCCGGTCTATGTGCCAGGTTTATAACCTCTATAAACACCTGATAAATCTGAGAATGTTTAGTTAAATTTTTTGCCACAGTAAACCCGAAAATCAACTTAAAATACCAATAACTCCGACTGCAACTATTTCCCAACCGGCACGTTATATTCACTAAGAAACCCAATCAAGCCCTGCCCGTAGCGAAACAATAGTGGCACATATTGTGATTTCTATCATACTGAAAATGTGGCCCGGCAGCTATAATTGAACTCTATTAGGCCAGTCAACTCAGCATAATTTGCCCAGGTTGATAGTTTAGTCGGAGCCTAAACCGACTTTAAACTAAAGGTGGAAGGAAATGCTTTGTTAGTCCAAAATACCAGGACCACACATCTTAATATTTCAAACCGCTCTCTTTTCCTGGTTTTGGCAGTTAGCTTGATTTTGCTGGCGACTTTTTATAGTGGGTTCTTTAATTCCGAACAAACTATTATTTCGGACCCTCATTATCAAACCTTCTACAGCCCGCATTACAGCTATTCAGTTGATTATCCGGCGGACTGGCACATAGTAGATCAGACTGGGCTAGGAGTCTTTTCGGCTACATCCAAACTGCAAAGCAGCCGGGTGCAAGGAGGCACTAATTTCAGCCAGCGCCAATTGCTTAAGCCTTCGGAGGAAATTATTCCGGCGGCTGGTTTTAGCAAGATTGACGTGGTGGCCTACGAACTTGAAACCGATTTAAGCGCCCAGGACTTTATGCTTGCCAAAGTTGGCCCGATGCCGCAGGGCGAAGTAAGCTCGCTGCAACTGGCCGGTAAAGACGCTTTTAGAATAGATGTCCAGACTTCAGCGGCGCTTGCCAATCATACCAACAATATTACTTATACCAATGTCTATGTTACCAATGGGCATTACGGCTATATTATTGCCGGTTTTGCCAGCCCAGGTGTACTCACTCATATCATAAACAGCCTGAGTTTCGACCGCTAAACCGCCTGAAGAATTTGGATTAGACTTTCGTAACAACTAACTTAAAAGCGGTAAATAATAGAAAAGCAAACAAAAGCGGACCTTCTTTCAAAAATAGGGTCCGCTTTTGTTTTGAATGATAAGAGTGGATTTAGAAACAGCCGCAGTCTTTTTAATTAACACCCCGCTTGAAGATTATGGTCTACTGCTAAATCTCTTCAGATCCATCATTATTCCAACTCTTCGTTTTCTTCCTCCTCTTCGTCTTCCTCTACCTTATCCATCTCGGCCCCCATCGGCGCATTAGCATCTTCATCGTCATTTTCAGTCTGTTCGTACTCAGGCTCTTCCCCTGACTCTTCCTGTGGCTCCGGCTGTTCCACCTCCGAATTTAAGGAAATTGGCGGAGTCTCCTCTCCGGACTGTACATTTCCGTTATCTTGTTGGCCGTCCTGGTTGGACCCTTGAGGGTTCATCTGGTCGGCGTTGTTATTGGATAACTGCGAGAGATACGGGGCGTACGGGTCGTCCTCTTTGGGAGTTGATGGATTGGGCTGATTGGCTGCCATAAACTCAGTGGCCGGTGTGGCAGCCTGTCCGTTAACTTGTTGACTGCCCTGGTTTGACCCTTGAGGGTTGGCGCTGTTATTAGATAACTCGGAGGCATATTGGCCGCCCTGGTTTGGCCCTTGAGGGTTTATCTGGCCTGCATTGTTATTGACTAAATGGGAGGCATACTGACTGCTCTGGTTTGGCCCTTGAGGTTTCATCTGGCCGACACTGGTATTAGATAACTGGGAGGCATATTGGCCGCTCTGGTTTGGCCCTTGAGGTTTCGTCTGCCCGGCGTTGTTATTGGATAAATGAGAGGCATACTGACTGCTCGGAACGGGATTTGACGAAGTGGGCTGATTGGCGGCCATAAACTCAGCGGCCGTTGTAGCCTTCGTTCCGGTGGCGTTGACTATGACATTTGAACCGAGAGCCACCCCTTTTCTCGCAAGCTCATTCAAAAATTGGTAGATAAATTTCTGCTTGGGCTTGTAGTGGCCGCTGGCATCACTAACCATGGTGAGTTGGCCGCCGCTAACTTGAATTTCACCCGCCCCGGCTACCTCACCACCTGACAGGAAACTGGAATGATGAAAGCCGACATATTCCTTAGTAGCTCTATCGCTACGTTTTAAAACTTCGGCAACCATATCCGCCCCGTAAATTTTACCGCTTTTGCTCATGACGAAAATCATTCCGCCTGCTGCGCCGGGTGACATACCTTTTGTAACGCCCGTATCCAGATTTTGTCCCAGGATATCTTTGAAAGTGCCTCCTTCAACATAAATCCGGTAGCGAATCTTTTGGGGTTTACTGAGATATTGGGTCTTAAATTTAATACCACCACCCTCAAAAGTTTTTTCCTGGTGGTTGACAAAAGCGCCTTTTCCAACACTCTCCCCCTTATACATGTCTTTACCTTCACCCTGTTTACCCGAATTGTTAGCACCAAGTGCTGTACCTTCGTAAATCTTGGCGAGCTTTAACTTCTTCATTTCGGCCAGCGCCTGATTTTCCAACTTGTTCAGAAGTGCGGTTCGTTTACTATCAACCTCTTTACCCTCAATGCCAAATTCTGCACCTACCAGCGGTGCTGGAGCAGGGTTTTTAAGCTTGTCGATCTTCCATATTTCTATCTTGGCGACCAGCACCTCCAGGAATTTTCGCCTTTCTTCAACAGGTTTGTCTTTAGAGCTATGATACTGGCTCAGAAGGGCATGAATTTCTTGCAGGAACGGGTTTTGTTCGCCGCGCATGGTGGAATAACTCTGGGCCTGGAACATATTCTTGGACATTAAGCGTTGGACCTCGGAAGACTCCGTGGCCTGAGTAGCCTTATGCTGGGTGATTATGCGCTGGACGGCCTGGTTGCCGATCGTCCGTTGGAGCCGCAATATATTAGCCGGGTTCAGTTCCCGTGAAGGCCGGCTTGAATCCCAACCCGCGTTAAAGCCGGGGCCAGGTGCAACTTCAGCTTCACATTCGACCTGAGTTTCAGTCTGGGGCTTGGCGGCCTCTACTTTGGTTTCCATCGTGGTAATTCCTTTTAATTTCTTCAGAGCCTAATAAGAAAACAAATGCCAGTCATCAGCTCGGCAAACTAATATTATTATGTTAAATATTTTCGCAGAGATATACTAAAAATACAATAAGGAATTAGCCTGAAGTTGACCATAATTTAATATGAATTTTTTTGCTATTCTATTATCAATTGACCATCCCCCTGAAGATTTACTTCCTTATTTGCAAGGCCCCTTTTAGCAGAATCAAAAAGAGAAGCCTGGTTTGAGCCTGCTTCTCTTTTTGATTTAATTGTAGGGTAGCCCTGGCACTTAAACGGTCATTACCGTTGCCGGGACCACCCGAGATTCAGGGACCGGTAACGAAAGTTACCGGATGCGCTTGTCTTTGTTGTTATTATTGTTCCCGTAAATGTCTTTCACACCAGGCATCTGGCCGCCGAACATGCTGGGCGGTAGTTTGTAGCCGATGAGCTTGAGTTTATCTTCAAACTTGGGCCGCAGACCGGTCGGCTTTAAGGCTCCCAGGACTTTGCCGTTTTCGTCCTGACCTTCTTCCACCCACATGAAGACATCCTGCAAAACGATGTTACTTTCTTCCATGCCCTGCACTTCGGTTATGTTGATTACTTTACGTGTACCATCTCGCAAGCGGGCTTGCTGTACGATCACTTGTATAGCCGAAGAAACTTGTTCGCGCAGAACCCGGATTGGTAAATCCATCCCCGACATCAGGCACATTGTTTCCAGGCGGCTCAAAGTGTCGCGGGGAGTATTGGCGTGCAAGGTTGTCAAAGAGCCATCGTGGCCGGTGTTCATAGCCTGGAGCATGTCGAGCGTTTCGCCACCCCGACACTCCCCAACCACAATTCGTTCGGGACGCATACGCAGCGAATTCTTTACCAGGTCGCGGATTTCGACCCGGCCCGACCCGTCTACATCAGCCGGCTTAGATTCCAGCGAAATTACGTGGCGCTGGACTAACTGCAATTCGGCGGCATCCTCAATCGTAATAATGCGTTCGTCATCCGGGATAAAACTAGAAAGCACATTCAGCAGGGTTGTTTTACCGGAGCCAGTGCCGCCGGCCACCACCATATTTAGTTTGGCCCGGATACAGGCTTCCAGGAACATCATCATATCTTCCGTAACAGTCCCGAAGCGGACTAAATCCTGCCAGGTCAAGGGTTTCTTGTTAAATTTACGAATGGTGATTGTCGGGCCTTTGATTGAGCAGGGCGGAATAATGGCGTTCACACGGGAGCCATCGGGCAGACGCGCATCCACCATAGGCCATTTGCGGTCTACCCGCCGACCGAGCGGAGCAATAATGCGATTGATTACCCGCATTACGTGTTCATCATTTTCAAAGGTAACGTCTATTTCTTTGAGCTTGCCCTTTTGTTCAATGTAAATCTGGTTCGGCCCGTTGACCATAATTTCGGAGATGCTTTCATCCGAAAGAAGCGGTTCCAGCGGTCCAAAGCCGACCATTTCGGCCAGTATTTCGTCAAAGAGCATGCGTTGTTGGTCGGCGGGCAGGTTGAGTTGTAACTGGTCATAAAAGGTCTTGAATTTTGAAGCCAGGTCACGGATAGTCTTGTCATCGCGGGTCAGCACCGTATTAGTCCCGATACTCGATTGGATGCGCTGGACGATTTGATTGCGGAAATCCTTCAGTTTGTTTTTATCAACCAGGACACTGGGTAAACCCTGGCCGGGCAGCATGGGGCTGCTATTGGGGCCAGGTACAGCGGTAGGCAAAACCGGCCCCTGGCTGTAAGCGTTACCACCGGAGGTGGGCGACTGGCTGTAGGGATTGCTTTGCCCCTGGTTGGGATTAGCCGGTTGCGCCGGTGGCTCGACAGGGTTATTGGCGGACTGCCCACCAGATCCAACACGTTTTAATAACATATTATTACAACTCCACGAAATAAGAGGCCGCCGCAGTATCTATCAACTCTCGACTTAAGCGGGGAGCAATTCCCTGATAGGCTGCGATACCAATAATTTGTTTTAATAGGTCGCGTGGCTGGCAGGAGCGCAGTTCACGTTTGGGTTTGACATAATGCTCTTTGAGTAAATAGACCATTCCATCCTCGCTGTAAGGTACTCCTTGCGTCTCACAGTTCCGCTTCATAATTTCGCGGTACTCGTCAAAGGTAGGGTTATGGACTTCGATTTTATTGTGAATCCGACGCAAGAAGGCTTCGTCTACCAGGTCGCGGGGGGCCAGGTTGGTCGAAAAAATAATGAACTCATCAAACGGCACTTCTATTTTTTTGCCGTTAATCAGGCTCAGGTAATCCAGGCGTTTTTCGAGCGGTACAATCCAGCGGTTCAATAAGTCCCTGGGACGCATTTGCTGGCGGCCAAAATCATCAATTAAAAACATTCCGCCGTTGGCTTTAAGCTGCAAAGACGCTTCATAAAAGTGGAAAGCCTCGTCATAAATAAGGTCCAGGTTGTTCATGGTTAACTCGCCACCGGCCACCACCACAGGCCGTTTACACAAGACCCATCGCGCATCAATCCATTTTTCCAGTTTGTCGTTATTCGGGTCAAAGTGGTCCAGTAGTTCGTCGCTCAGTTCGTGAATATTGGGGTCAAATACCTTGATTACAAAACCATCGGCTTCGATAGCATAGGGAATGTAAATATCCCCGGTCAGCAGTCGGGCGATATGTTCGCTCAGATAGGTTTTGCCATTGCCCGCCGAACCGTACAGAAAAATCGAGTGGCCGGTGTTAATAGCCGGGCCAATCAGTTCCATCACTTCATCACTGACGACCATATCGGATAGGGCATTTTTTACCTGGGCCGGGACGACCCGGACAGTGTTGACGGTTTGGACCCGGACCAGATTCCGGTAATTCTCCAGGGAAACCGGGGCAGGACCAAGGTAGGTGCTGTGGTCCAGAATTTCTTTAACCCGGTCGCGACCCTTGTGAGTTAAGACCCACTTGTACGCCATTTCGCCCAGACCTTCGCTGCCGCCGACATCTATCAGGTCGGCTTTGCGAAGGGTTGTCAGGAGCGGTTCGATTACGCCGAAGAAAGGCAACTTAATAATTTCCGCAATCTGGTTGGCAGAAATTATGCTGTACTGGTGAATAGCTTTTATTATCAGGTCGCCGATTAACCGGGACGGAATCTCAGTTTCGGCCAGGGTGGTTGGGCCGGGTAGTAAGGCTTCAACCTGTTTGAGGCGGTTATTTTGATTACTGATGTAATCCGCTATTGCCATTGTGGTACATTCTTTCGCGCAGGTGGTAGACTGGCGTGATTATAATTTAACATAATTAGAAATTTTACCTCAGCCTAAGGCCACATCACCCTTTAAAACAGTACCATCATCAACTTTCACCTGTTCGTCGGTCAGATTAGTAAGCTTTACCTGCTCGTAGGCGGCGATGTCGCGGCCAAACAGTATATCGCCTTCCACCTGGAATTTTTCACAGTTGGTCAGGGACGGCGCACCTTGCGGGAAACGCTGTTGCAAGTCCTGTATAAACTTATAATACCTGGCATCGAGTTGGACAATGGGAAGATAGTAAGGGTTATCAGGATTGACGATAATATTACTCTCCGGTGTCAGCAAATAAGCATCCGACCATAGGACCAGCAGGTCTGACGTAAGCTTGACCGGCGCGAAGCGGGTCCGAGGTACGCGCAAAGCTCCGGCTCCTTCAAAGATTTCGATAGCCGCGCCCATAGCTGTTTCCAGTTGGTAAACTTTGGGCGAATTGGGGTCGCGTGGGTCCAGGGTTTTACTGTTGCGAATGAGCGGCAGCTTCAACACGTTCTGGTTGCGGTTTAGCGTTTCGCGGAGGGAAGGCAGGTGCAGCCAGATACTATTGGTATTGAAATAGGTGTAGCGTTTTATATCACCAAAAGCTTCCAGATCTTCGGGCGGGCATTGAGCCACTTCGCGCAGCACCAACCGGCCATTCTTCCGGCGGGCCAGGTGTCCGCCTTTGCTGTCAGCCGGGGTCCGGTCGGCTACCTCCATTAAAAAGGGTAATCTGGTGGCTGCGAAGTAGCCCAGAATTTGTTCGTCCATTATCGCGCCTAAATTATCGGCATTGGATACGAAAGCGTACTCATAACCATCTGCCAGTAACTTTTCAAGCAATTGGGAAGTCTGGAGCGCCGTATAAATATCGCCGTGACCGGGGGGACACCAGGCCAGTT
>JAYSYV010001254.1:0-3520 GCA_043727245.1 Chloroflexota bacterium
GAAAACTTCTTGCTGGTAAATCTTGCCAGTTTAGCTCCGGCCAACCTGCGCGAACTCGACCTGGCTTATTTTCCAACTCAACCGGCCCGGCCTCTGGAAAGCCCACCGCCGGTGCAAGGAACCACCCCACGCAAAGGTGGGACCGGCCCGCTGGAAGAAGCCGAGTCGGACCAGGTAGCGCAACCGAGCCAGGCTCAGTTCAACAGCGACGAGTGGTTGCCGGTCAGTGAAATTGTGAATACGATAACGGCTCCTATGATGCTGCGCTACCCGGATTCGAGTGTGGAAGACACCCAGGGCAGCTTTCACCGAGTGCTGACGCACCTGGCCGAATATATCATCCGGCATAATAAGTTCTTCCAGGTTCCGGTAGAAGACTACGAGGGTAAGAAACGGTATCTTATCAACCTGATTCCGGCCCACAAAGACAGCACTACTTTTGGGGCGAAAGTAATGCTTTTCAATGGCTGGTACATGGAAACCAATTACAGCCCCGCCGACTGCAAGAAAAACGCGATCTGGCTCATCCAAAAAGCGGGTGAGAACCCTAATAATTATTTTTTTAGTTAAGGCAACAGGAAACAACAAGAAACATGTTCAAGAAAGTCCTGATAGCAAATAGAGGCGAAATTGCCCTGCGTATAGTCCGGGCCTGCCGCGACCTGGGCATTTCGACCGTGGTAGCCTATAGCGAGGCCGATCGCGACTCGCTGGCGGTGCGCTTTGCAGATGAAGCGGTCTGCGTGGGACCGGCCCCCAGCGGCAAAAGTTATCTCAATACTCCGGCCATTATCAGTGCGGCCCTTATCACCGGGTCGGATGCGCTGCATCCCGGTTACGGCTTTTTGAGTGAAAATACTTATGTCGCGGAAATCTGCGAAAAAGTCGGTATCACCTGGATTGGCCCTCGCCCTTATTGCATCGAGAAAATGGGCGATAAGGCCATGGCTCGCAAAACCATGATTGAGGCCGGGTTGCCGGTAGTGCCGGGCGTGGAAGGTGTTCTGACCAGCCTGGAGCATGCCAAGAAGGAAGCGGCCAAGATTCACTACCCGGTAATGCTCAAAGCCCTGGCCGGAGGCGGTGGGCGCGGTATCCGGGTGATCGAGAATGAGGCCAGCCTGGAGAAGATTTACCCGATAGCCCGCGCTGAAGCCGACAAAGCTTTTTCCAGTCCTGAACTTTACCTGGAAAAGTTTGTGCCAAAGCCCCGCCATATTGAAATCCAGATTCTGGCCGACAACTACGGCAACACTATCCACCTGGGCGAACGCGACTGCTCGATTCAGCGGCGCTACCAGAAAATTATGGAAGAAGCCCCCGCCCCGAATTTGAGTGAAAAGCTGCGCCAGGAAATTGGCAAGGCCGCCGTCAAAGGGGCTAAATATATTAATTACAACAGTGTTGGCACTATGGAATTTTTGCTGGACCCGGAGGGTAATTTCTATTTCATGGAAATGAACACCCGTATCCAGGTAGAGCATCCCGTGACCGAGCAAGTTACCGGAATTGACCTGGTTAGCTGGCAAATCAGGGTCGCGGCTGGCGAACGCTTGACGCTCTCCCAAAAAGACGTTAGAATACGGGGGAACGCGATTGAATGCCGCGTGAACGCAGAAGATCCGGCGAACAACTTCCGGCCCGATGCAGGAAACATTGATCTTTTCATTCCACCGGGTGGTATCGGAGTGCGGGTAGATACGCACCTTTACAGTGGGTATGTAATGCCTCCCTACTACGATAGCCTTCTTGCCAAAATTATCGCTTTTGCCGATACGCGGGAAGAAGCGGTGGCCCGGATGTCGCGGGCTTTGCACGAAACAGTAGTCAATGGAGTCAAGACAACAATTCCTTTTCAGCAGTTTCTACTGGCCGACCCGGAATACCAGGCCGGTAATGCAGCGCTCGATTTTGTGGAAAAGAAGATGCCAACCTGGCATCTCTAGCTTGCTCAAAAGAAAATCCAGATAGGTTTACAGCAAAGAATGTCGGCCAACGCCACTACTAATGCAAAGGGACAAAACGGTAAAAAGCTCGGTACGGTGCGAATAGCGCCGGGCGTTCTGGCTACCATTGTCCAGGCCACTACCCTTGGGGTAGAGGGTGTAATCCGTATGGGCGACACCAGCAGCGCAAGCCTCAGCCGGATTTTCAGTCGGGATAATAACGATGGAGTCAAGATCGAAGTAAAAGAAGAAAAAGTTTACGCCGACCTATACATCATTGTTGACAAAAATGCCAACCTGGCCCAGGTTGGCAAACAGGTACAAGGAGACGTTTCCACGGCCATCAGGCATCTTGTTGGGATGCCGGTGGAACAGATAAACGTCTATATTCAGAACGTTGAGTAATTTAATAACTAACAATAATAAAGGTAACGAACCAAATAATATTCCACCGGTTCCAGCCGGTTCGGTCTGGGAACGGGATGAATGGTTCGAAATCGAAGATTTTCTGAAAAGCGCTGAGCCGCCCAAGAACAAACTGGGTTTCCAACGCCGCCAGGCCCGTATCGTCACATTATTATCTCTTTTTGAGTCGGATTCGGTCAATCACGACCCGCTAATGGTCACTAACCGTTACATTGATACTTTTGTGCTTTCTGCTGACGTAGCGCGTTTTACCCGTAATTTGGTAATGGGCGTGATTGAAAGCCGGGATAAGCTGGACGCACTCATTGCGGGGGCGGCTTCCAGTTGGCCGGTTGATCAGATGGCAAAGGTTGACAAGAATATTTTGCGGCTTGCAATTTTCGAGATTCTATTTAATAATGACGTGCCAACCAAGGCGGCCATCAATGAGGCTATCGAGCTGGCAAAAAGCTTCGGCAGCGATAGCAGCAGTCGCTTTGTGAACGGGGTTCTGGGGGCTATCGTAGCGCAGCAAGTCAAAGAGCCCGATGAACCGGCATCCACCGACCAGGCTGAGCAATTATAGACATTACTCGAAAGTACCAACTCGATTATTAGCTAAGACTTATTTTACATAAGTTTGATCTATGAACGCGAACACTGAATTGGTGTAGGCTGCTCAACACCAAAATACCGGCACATATGAGGTCTGTGTGCCAGTGAGGTGTAACTTAAACTGGTTTCTGCTAAAGAGACTATTCTAAATTTTTCCGCCGCTGGCGAGGGAGGAGGTGAATTGAATGGGAGCACCAAATGAGTCCATTTTCAACGAATTGAAAGAAATCATAGTTGAGCAACTCGCGGTCGATCCTGAGGAGGTAACCATAGAAGCCTCCTTTGTTGAGGACTTGAATGCCGACTCGTTAGACCTGGTCGAACTGATTATGGAAATTGAAGAAAAGTTCGGTATCCAGATTCCTGACGAAGTAGCTGAGAAGATCGTTACGGTTAATGATGCCGTAGAGTACATCCAGGAGCAAAAAGGCTAGTTTCCTCCGGGAATAATAAAAAGGAGCTTTTGCAGATTTTGCAAAGCTCCTTTTTGGTTCGTCAAGTCATAATGGTAAGTGTAGTGCTTAATGCCTGAATTTGGCTTACAGCCACTTTGA